>NZ_DDKA01000033.1:95968-250694 GCF_002339225.1 Sphingobacterium sp. UBA2610 | reverse complement strand
TATCGGCGTTTTTCGCCGATAAATTTAAATAGTTTAAACATGAAGATGTATTCTCAGAGAAGGAAAGATGTGTTAAAATTAGTGCCGGAGGGAGCTTTGGTTACCAGATCTTGGCTACAGCAGAATGATCTCACAGGCCATGCGATCGATAATTTATTGAAGAGTCGACTATTGGAAACTGTGAAAAATGGAGTATATAAACGTGAAGGGGCAGAAGTGGAATGGGGGGATATTGTCTATTTCCTGCAGAAACAGCTAGATACAGATCTAACCATTGGAGGCCTATCGGCTTTAGAACTTCAGAAACTGACCCATTATCTCCCGATGTCTAATCAACGCTTGATTCATTTATATGGCCGGGATAATCTTCCCATATGGATAAATAACCTTACAACAGGGATCAAATTTCTTAAGCATAGTTCTGGCTATTTATTTGGTAATAGTTTTGAAGATGAAAGGCCGCTAGCATTACTTGAGTTTACTAGAGCTTTCAGTTGGAAAAATACAAAGGAAGGCTTACGTATATCCATTCCTGAAAGAGCTATTTTGGAAGTGATGAATCAAGTTCCCCAAAATATATCATTTGAACATGCGGATGAATTAATGCAAGGATTAAATACGCTTTCTCCTAGGACACTCCAAAGATTATTGGAACTGTGCACAAATATCAAAGTTCGCAGGCTTTTCTTTTACCTTGCCGAGCGTCAAAATCATACCTGGTTTACAAAACTTCAATCTGAGAAAATAGATTTTGGATCTGGTAATCGTGTGATCGTCACAGGTGGGAAACTAAATAAGAAATATAAAATAACTGTTCCTGATTTTTATGAGTAAGAAAGAAGAATATGCCGAGCAGGTCCGTTTATTGATCCGATTGTTACCTATAATCGATAAAGAAGACTGTTTTGCACTTAAAGGCGGTACGGCTATTAATTTGTTTTATATAGAGATTTGCCAAGGCTTTCCGTAGACATCGATTTGTTGTATCTGCCAATGGAGGATCGCGACGCCTCTCTTGAAAATATCAGACCTGCATTAGCGAGAATAACAGATTCCATAAAGAAATCGATTGCAGGTGCCCAAGTTCAAAATACAACACTACAACAGGATAATTCTTTACGAATAATAGTTTCACTTAATGATGTTCGTGTTAAAATAGAACTATCTCCTGTTATACGTGGAAGCCTTTTCCCAGCTGTCAGAATGGAAGTGCGACCGCAGGTTGAAAAAGAATTTGGTTATGCTGAAATGCTAGTTGCATCACACCCAGATCTGTATGCTGGTAAACTTTGCGCTGCCCTAGATCGTCAACATCCCCGTGATTTGTTTGATGTAAAACAGTTATACGAAAATGAAGGATTAACGGAAGAATTACGAAAAACATTTCTTGTATTTTTAATAAGTCATTTTCGACCGATGGCAGAACTGCTTAATCCAAACCGAAAAGATATCTCAGGTATATATGAAATGGAGTTTGCGCAAATGGCAGAAATTGAAGTTTCTTTACAGGAGCTACTTTCTGTACGGAAGAAACTGATTGCAGATATCAACAAGGAGATGACTGATAGTGAACGTAAATTTTTACTCTCTGTCAAAAATAAGACACCTGATTGGGCACTCTTAGGATTGGACGCAGCTTTAGTCTCGGAACTTCCTTCAGTGAAATGGAGATTAATCAATTTAAATAAAATGTCAGAGAATAAACACGTGACCGCTTACAAAAATCTAAAAGCTGTCCTATATCCTTAAAGTCAAGCTGAATAGGAGAGATATGGCTTTTTTACGTCAAAAGGGCCTGATTCTCATCAGACCCTTTCTCTTAGCGTTTACTTGTACAGTAATTTTTATGTTTCCTATCGTTTCCTCTTTTTTGTTTCGTCATCCAATGTTTTTAAAGACAATTGGATTTCACCGTACGACGCCAATTTTTATGTTGAACCTTTCTTTCGAAAGGCAGCTTGTAGCCGTTTTGTATGGTAAGAACAATACTCCATTTGAAATAGTTTTATAAGATTGACCTGTTTTGTCTTGCTAACTATCTTGTTTTCTTTTAATTATTGTTGTAGTTTTGGTGTCTCACATCGAACTGTTTTGCCGTAATGAGATAAAACGAGGCGAAAAATGAAAAACAACTATAGTTCACTCGAAAATTTAACTTTACAAAAGTTAATACGGGCTGGAGATCAAGAAGCATTTAGGATAATCTATGAAAGGTATTGGGACAAAATATTTGTGATTTGTAATAACCGGCTCCCACAGAAAGATATTGCGGAAGATCTTTTACAGGATATTTTTATTTCACTTTGGAATAATCCCAAACTCGAAGAGGTTCAAAATCTTGAAGCTTATTTATTTCAGGCAGCCAAGTTTTCTATAATTAAATATCTAAATAGATCTTCAAGAATCGATTTTGTTGATCCTAATTCCTATGGATTATTGGATCGTGTGGGAGAGCTTGGCCTGGACGATGCATTATACACCAAAGAACTTCAGCAACTTATTTTCCAAGAGGTAGAGCGCCTGCCGGAGAAAACAAAGATTATCTTTAATTATTCCCGTATAGATAATTTGGACAGTAGAGAAATCGCTGAAAAACTAAATATCTCCCATCGAACTGTTGAAAATCAAATCAGCAAAAGCCTAAAACATTTAAGGATTTTTATAAATAATTTAAAATCTTTGTTATTTTTTTAATTTTTTAGCGTGCGTTGCTCAGCACTTATGGTACTTCTATATAGACCACAAGTGTTAATCATATGAAGACGCAACAAGAAATTAAAGAAATCATTTCCCGTATTAACCAGGGAATAGCCTCTGAGGAAGATATTCTACAATTCCAGCTTTGGTACAATAGTTTTGACGATAGTGAAACAATACTCGATAGTAATCTCTCGACTGTCGAATTTAAAGATAAAAACTGGGCAGAGATTAACCGACGTATTGCTCCCGCCAAAATATCCAGGTTGCAATGGGTATGGCGAGTTGCAGCTGCACTACTGCTGCTCTCTGCAGCTGCAGTCTGGATCTGGTCAATTCAGCAAAAGGAAAATAATAATGAAGTTTTTAGATCGGCGGCATGGATCACAGATACTTCAGGCCAAACTGAAGAAATTAATAGCAGTTTACATGATTTTTTAGATTCGACAAGATATGTAGATCTCAAAGAACATCATAATTTAAGAACCTTGGCAACAGCTGCAGGAGAGTTTACCAAAGTTATTCTCCCCGATGGCACTAAAGTGTCTTTGAATGCCGGATCGAAGATCGTCTTGTCCCCAGATTATGGCAAGGCGGCGCAAAGGACAATTTCATTGGAAGGGGAGGCTTACTTTGAAGTAGTAACAATACCTGGACGCAGTTTTGTCGTAAAAACAGCAGATCAGCAGATCAGAGTTCTCGGTACAAAATTCAATGTCAGAGCTTATCCTAGTTTTGATAAAACAATTACCACACTACACGAGGGGAAAATTGAGCTAAGCAATGGGAACCAAAATGTCATATTGCAACCCAATAATATAGCTGTCAACAAAGATGGAGCTTTGTCTCTTCAACGGATGGCGAAGCTAGAGAAAGAGGCATGGCGTAAACTAGATTTTGAATTTGATAATGAATCCATTAAGACTGTACTTCATCAACTTAGCCAGTGGTATGGTTTTGAGCTCTCTTATCAGTCTTCTGTTCCTAATCAGTATATCTCTGGTAAAATAATAAATGGCACAAAAACCTCAGATGTGCTTGAGATTATGAAAAACTTAACGAATGGGAATTTTCAGATGAAAGGTAAGGTCCTCTATGTGAATTTCGCAAATAATTAACCTTAATACAATGAATGAAAAATTATTTAAACGAAGCCCGGCTTTTTTAAATCCGGAATTGCTTTCGGTTAAACTAACCACCTTAATGACAATTGGGCTATTGTCTTGTAGCATACAGCAAAGTTTCGCACAGCGAATTCATATTGATACAACTAAAAAGCCACTTAAAACAGTGCTAAAGCAGATAGAAGAGCAGTCAGGTTATTCTTTTGTTTATGACGCAGGTATTGTAGAAAATACTGCTATGATTCAGATTTCACTTGATGAAGACGGAATTCAAGCTGCATTGTCGAAATTATCCAAAGAGCTTAATGTTGAATATAAGATTGTTAATAAAACTATTACGTTAACTCGGATCAAAGAAAAGGAGGGAACAATCTTGTTGAAAGGACGTGTGTCCATCGATGATCAGGATGGTAAATCTCCTTCATATCAAGCTGGTGTCAGTGTCGCGATCAAAGGAACTAATAAAGTTACCAGTACTAATAATATCGGCGAATTTAGTTTGGAAGTACCTATGGAGGCGACTATTGTGGTCAGTTACATCGGTTATAAATCCAGAGAAATTCCTGCTAAAGATATCAGAAAAAACCTAGCTATCGTGCTCCAAAAAAGTATGGATTATCTAGATGAAGTAATTGTAACAGCATATGGTACCAAAGAAGCGAGAGAGAACCAAACAGGATCGGCTTTTACAATTACAAGAAAGGACCTGGATAATAGGCCTGCGCTCCGATTAGATGCTTTACTGGAAGGTGTCGTTCCTGGGGTCGAATTTAATTCACAAGATGGGGGTACAAATAGTTCTGCAAGATCACGCTATAGCACTAGAATACGTGGCGAAGCATCTACCGTTGGCGGTATAACATCAAATGAGCCGTTATGGGTCGTGGATGGTGTGCCTTTGTATACTGGCGGAACGACTAATTCAATTCCTGGGATGCAAAATTCGATCAGTCCATTGACATATATAAATCCGAATGATATTGAAAGTGTCACCGTACTTAAGGATGCCAGTGCAACGACAATTTATGGCGCAAATGGATCCAATGGTGTTATCCTGATAACAACCAAACGAGGAAAAGGAGCCCCAAAACTTTCTTATTCATTTCGGACAGGGATAAATAGACGGCCGTCAAGTCATCTCAACCAACTGAATGGTCGCCAATATTTAAACTTGGTGAAAGACATGGGTATGGTTGATCAGTTGGGGAAAATTGATACCACACAGGATACGCGTTGGGCAGATGTTTATAATCGTACTGGTTTTACTAATCTCCACAGCTTAGGACTGTCGGGTTCAACAGATGCTGTTCATTATTTCCTCTCAGCCAATATCTATGATGAAAAACAGACGATTATCGGTAATTCTACAAAACGTTATGATGTGCGTTCAAACGTAAGCGGGAATGTCGGCAAACGCTTGGTTTTGAACAGCACACTTGCTGCTTCTTATTCTAAAGATGATATGTTCAATCCGGGCAATGCTTATTTTCAGTACAGCCCATTGATTAGCCCATTTGGTCCAAATGGTGAGTATATTGAGCGCGATCCAAATGGCGGGCTTTTGCAGGGTATGCCGGGTTTGATCGATCAAAATGAACAAAAACAAGCAACCGCACATGTTTTGGGAACCTTAGGATTTACTTATCAATTATGGGATGGATTAGTCTTTACAAACCTCAATGGTGCAGATTTTACCAGCGCCAATGAAGATCAGTACTTTTCGATGTATAATTATACGGGCTCTTCCAGCAACGGTGAGGCCTACCGAGGACAATCACAGGTTTTAAACTTAATCAGTACAAATACCCTAGCATTTAAACGTACTATTTTTAAAGGTGACTTTGATGTTGTACTGGGAACCGAAGCACGAAAAGAAGAACGTAGATCTGTTTCTGCCACGGGAACTAATTTTCCAAATGATTATATCCGAGAAGTCGGCTTTGTATCCACAGATAATCGTCTTGGGACAACGAGTCGCGATAAACAAACGTTACTTTCCTATTTTGGGCGTGCCGGCTACGTATATGATAAACGTTATGCAATAAACTATACCTATCGAAAAGATGGCAGTTCCAATTTTGGTAAAGATGTAAAATGGGGAACCTTTAGTTCTGTCGGTGCGGCCTGGACTGTTAGTAATGAAGATTTTTGGCCCAAAAATAAGATCTTAGATTTCTTGAAATTTAAGGTGTCCTATGGGAATAATGGTAACTCTCGATTTAATTCAGCTTATGCTAGTGGCATTTATAAATACGATTCCAATTATAGCTATGGAGGGAATTCTGGAACGACGATGTCGAGAGGTGTGAATGATGGACTGAAATGGGAAACAACAAAAATGCTCAATACAGGGATAGATTTTAGATTGTTTGGTCGGTTTAATGTGGCTGCCGAATACTATCGAAATGTTACCCACGATATGATTGATGATGCCTACGTATCTATGGTTACTGGATTTAGACGTACTTATCAGAACGTCGGCAAAATGCAAAATACAGGTTTAGAGCTGAGTGTTAATGGAGCAATACTACAAAAGGAAAACTTTAACTGGAATGCCACTTTTATTTTATCGTCAAATAGAAATAAAGTGTTGCAGTTAAATGAAGATATTGACCGTGTTTCGGGCAATACGATCATGAGAAAAGGATATAATTCCCGCTCTTACTATCTTGTGCGTTGGGCAGGTGTGGATCCTTCTACAGGAGACCCGATGTGGTATGATTTGGACGGCAATGTGACTAAAGTGTATAATACAGAAAATCGTGTACTTGTTGGGAATTCAACACCGCAATATTATGGAGGACTAACGAATTATATTAATTACAAAAACTGGAATTTTTCAATTTTCTTCAAATATTCAAAAGGGGGCTATTATTTTGATCAGGCAACTAGAAATAATGGATTGGATGGTCTTAATATTTTGAGTGGCAATCAATCCATTGATATGCTGAATTCTTGGTATTTTCCGGGCCAACTGGCTACTTCTCCACGACTTTCAAATACAACAACCTCATCTATTATGAACTCCACCCGTTTTTTATTGGACAAAACATATCTTAAGTTAGATAATATCAGTTTGGGATATACTTTTAATAGCGGTCTAATTCGCAAATTAAAATTAGATCATATTTCAGTTACCGCTATGGCAAGTAATATTGCGATGTGGACTCCATATTCATCTAAAAAAGGATCAATAAAAAATTATGAATCCTTAGCTAAACAGTTTGGCGTAACAAGTGGAAGCGTAGTTGACAATACCTATGCAAATATGCTTTCAGAATCTAGTCGCGTGCTTAATTATTCATTGGGTATCAATATTGGTTTTTAATCAGAATTTAATATGAAATTATTTAAATATACAGTAATTGCATTATCATTGACGCTTGCGAGTTGCGGTAAATCATTTTTGGAGGTTGAACCCATAGGGCAACTCGGCAAAGAGCAACTATTTTCTGATCTGAATGGTATGCGGGATGCACTTGTCGGTAGTTATAACCTGACCTCACGTTTTTTTCAGTCACAATATGGGATATATGGCGATTTAAGAGGCGATGATGTACAGCGCATCACAAATGGTACGCAAAATTATATGTTAACGGACTATAACTATACTTTTGATGAAGAAGATGGAACTGGTGGGACTTTAGCCATTTGGTCAACAGGCTATGAGGCGATTAATAATATCAATAATATTATTAACTCTGCTGAAACGGTACGTAAGTCACTAAATGGCAGGTCTGACGATTTTAATAGCTATATGGGGCAGAGCCATGTTTTGCGCGGACTACTATTTTTTGCGTTGGCAAATGTTTATGCACAGCATTATACGTATACAGCGGATGGAAGTCATCCGGGAATTCCTATTCCTACAGTAACACCATTACCGAGTGAGCGCGTGCCTAGGGCAAGTATGAAAGATACCTATGCGCAAATCATAGCTGATTTAGAACAAGGAATTACCTTTTTGGAAAATTCCACAGCAAAGACTAAGATATATGCTTCAGCAGATGCCTCAAGGGCTCTTTTGTCCAGGATATATCTATACATGGGACGTTATGAAGATGTGATTAAGTACTCATCGTTAATCCTGAACGATGGAAAGTACAAATTGGTGAATGCCGAAGATTATAAAAATATGTTCATTTCGGATAGTCAGTTTTCAGATTTTAACAGTATTAAATCTGAAGTGATCTGGCAACTAAATCTGAATATTAGATCTTCAAATTTTATGTCAAGTTTCTATTCCGATAGAGTTGCGTTTTTAGCCTATCCTTCGGATAATTTTTTAGATTTATTAGCCACAGATGACATCCGTAAATCAATGTTTGAACTACAGTCAAGCCCAGAGAGGTATATATCTCTTAAGAATGGGAAGTATTCAACAACAAGTGATCTGAATTGGCCGGTCAACTTTAAAGTGATCCGTTCTGCCGAACTCTATTTAAATAGAGCGGAAGCATATTTTCATACCCAACAATACAATTTAGCTATTGAAGACTTAAAAACCATTAGAGCGAGGGCGCTAGGTAAAAATACTGCAGACATTATTGTCGAATATAGTACTCCGAATGAATTATTGGAATTAATAAAATTGGAAAGACGCAAGGAATTGGCTTTTGAAGGCCAACGTATCTACGATATCATGCGTTATAGAGAATCATTGGATCGTGGGGCTGGATGTAACTCGGCAAACTGTTTGATAAAATATCCAAATGATTTGTTTATTCTTCCTATTCCCAAATCAGAATTAGATGCCAATAAATCCATTACTCCCAATCCCACTGTAAATAAATAAAAATGAAAAATATCCTATTTTTAATGAGTTTCATCTCCCTGCTATTTTTAGCTTGTAATAAAGAATTGGAAACTCCATATGATCATCCTTTTTTCTATATCCACCAAAATAACGTTTCGGAAATAACGGTGCAGGCCAACAGAAATGAGTCGGTTGACTATAAAGTTTATTTCAGTACAAAAACACAGTTTGAAGCCATAGAATTGGATTATGAAGTGGTAGCAGGCGAAGGGCTTAAAGCTGGCGTAGATTTCGAAGTTGTTAATACAGGTTCGTCGCTTCTGTTTAAGCCAGGTGTCGTAGAAATGCCTATAAAAATACGCTGGATTAATCATCCGATAGAAGAAGGTAAAGACAATACGTTGACTATTCGTCTGCTCAGAAGTGATAAGAATATTACACTTGGGCTACCCGGCCCTGATCATAAACAATCTAGTCTGAAAATTACTAAAATATAGAACATATGGATATTCTGAAAAAAACAATAGGGATATTTAGTGTTCTTCTTGTATCATTCATACAGCTGAAAGCTCAGGACCTTAAACAGGATCCAAAACTGGTGCGCGGAAAATTAAAAAACGGTTTTCAGTATTTTATTTATCCTAATAATACGAATAATCAGCAGACTGCTATACAGCTTTTTGTCAATGCCGGCAGTCTACAGGAGGAGGACGACCAGTTGGGATTAGCGCATTTTGTAGAACACATGGCTTTTAATGGCAGCAAGCACTACCCCAAAAATGAAGTGATCACCTACTTGGAGTCTTTGGGCGTAAAATTCGGAGCTGATTTAAATGCACACACCTCCTATGATGAAACGGTTTATAAAATTACGATCGATAGCAAGTCGAAGGAAAACTTAGAGAAAGCTCTTGATATCGTTAGTGACTGGGCATTCAATCTTAGTTTCGATTCTTTGGAAATCGAAAAGGAACGCGGCATCATTATAGAAGAATGGCGGACCAAGGAAGGCCTTTCTGCCCGCCTAAGCGATCAGACCCTACCTTTGATTTTTTCTCATTCCCGTTACGGCATCCGTAAACCGATTGGTACGCTGGATATTTTGCGTAATTTTCGTCGACCGACACTGGTAGATTTTTATCAAAAATGGTATAGGCCAAACTTAATGGGGTTGGCTGTCGTAACAAACCAAGATCCAAAAGCAGTTGAAAAGATGATCAAAAAGCTTTTTGGAAAAGCTAAAAATAGAAAACCAGAGGCAAAGCGCATTTCATACAGCCTCGCAAATCATACAGATACACTTTTTAATATCTATACCGATAAAGAGGCCAATAGTATTGACTTTAGTTATATTGGGATTTTGCCAGCCAGCAAAGCTGTTAAGACCGAAGCCGATTTTTTTGAAAATTTAAAACGTAGTACAGTAAATGCACTTTTAAAGAAAAGATTTGATCGAATTGCCCAGTTAGACGACAGTTACAAAAGTGCTTCCATGTCGGTCTCTGATCTTTTATTGAACAATGGACTTTCTGTTGGTGGAGCTACCTTGTACGAGGGGCAGATCAAATCTGGAATTTCTAAATATTTGAAAGAACGCGAACGTATTTTGCGCTACGGATTTACCTCTTCGGAACTGTCTGATTATAGAGAGCAATACAAAAGACAGCTTCAACGCGCGCCAGAGAACAAAGAACTGAATGCCAATATGATGTTGAGCCAATTAAAAGATGTCTTTTTTACTGGCCAAATATTAATGGATAAGGAAGCCCGTAATGGGCAGATATTACGTGATCTAGATCGACTCGATTCTTTAAATCTCCTGCATCATCTCCAAGGTTATTTTAAGCCAGGAAATACAGCTGTGATGCTAACCGCTCCTGAACGCCTCATGGCAGAGGTGCCCAACGAAAGTGTTTTGCGCCAGTTGTTCGCAGAGTCCGCCCAGGCAGATTTGAAGAAATGGACAGATCATATTGAAATACCCCAGCAATTGTTGAGCGATCTGCCTATATCCGGTAAAGTGATACAAAAGAAACTGATCAACGAGGTCGGTGTGACCGAATGGCAACTTTCCAATGGCGCCAGATTTTTTCTGAAGAAAAATGATAGTAGAAAAAATCATATTCAACTAACAGCCTTTAGAAAAGGCGGTTTTATTGCTATGGACAGCTCCGATTATGTCAACGCTGTGTATGCCAAAAATATAATTGGAGCCAGTGGTGCGGGGGCATTTACGCGGGCGGCATTAACAAAATTTTTAAATGGAAACTCAGCGTCGGCCACGTTTATGATAGCGCCAAATCGAGAGGGACTGTCGGCTTCAGCTAATCAAAAGGATATCAAGTCTATGTTTGAGCTGATTTACCTCAAATGGACTCAGCCTCGTGTCGATGAGAAAATTTTTGGAAGCATCAAAAAGCAAGGGTTAGATGCCGCCAGGAATAAAAAATTCAATGTGATGGATGCCTATAATCAAGCGATCAATAAAGCTATAGGGGCGGACGATTTGGATGAAAATACACTTTCGGTCGAACGCATTGAAAAGGATCTACAGATCGATCGTATTGTACCAGTATTCAAAGAACGTTTCCATTCAGCTAAAGATTTTGATTTTGTGCTAGTCGGTGATTTTGATATAGATAGTATTCAAGCTTTTGTAGAACAGTATATAGCGGCACTTCCCACAGGATATTACCGCAGTGAGCAGCGGATCCCAGCTTATAAACAACGCCAAGATCAAGAAATTGTCCAATATGCAGGTCAGGCCGAAAAGGCCACGGTTAACTTGTTCTATCAGACCACTTCTACACATTATGATTACCCTGAGATACTAAAAAATGAACTTTTGGAAAATGTGCTCAAGGTTAAACTCCGAAAGAATTTGAGAGAAGAGCAGTCAGGCGTATATGGCGTAGGCGTTAGTGTCAGTGCAACTTCTGAACCGACCGATTTGATGCGTACACGTATTAATTTTACCTGCGAACCTTCAAGAGCAGAGTTTTTGATCGGACAAGTTCAGATTGAGCTTGATAAAATCATAAAAGATCCGTCTTACTTTGTTGAAGAACTCAATAATGCTAAAGTGCAAATGCACCAGGTATACGACAAACAATTTGGAAAAGATACATTTTGGAGTGCAGAACTGCGCAACCATATTTATTATGGCTTTGGAACCTGGTCATTTTTTACCAGTTATAAGCAAATGCTTGATCAGATAAAAGCTGCAGACATTGCAGATTATGCTAAACAGAAGCTCAATAAAGCCTACAAAGTAAAAGCGGTATTATTACCCGAAAATTTAAAGAAATAATTCATACAGATGAAATGGTCAGCGACATATCAGACAAGTCTGATAAAGATAAGACCTAAGCTTCATCATCATAAAAATATAGGGATGAAAAAACACTATTGTTTAATATTGATCACAATGATCTTTAGTCAGTTTCTTCTCGGATGCAAACAGGATGCATTACTTGCAGATAATGTACAGTTGCAATCCTTTTCTTTTGACCCAGCAAGCAATCCGGGCCTTAAAGATGCAGTATATGGTACCATCGAAGGACAGCATATTTCTATTCGTGTGCCCAACTCTGTCGATATTACAAAAGCAGTACCTTCCTTTAAAGGTACGTCGGAGAAAATGGTTGCATACGTTGGGAAAAATATTCAAGAATCTGGGGTTACGGCCGTCGATCTTTCCAAAGCAACGGTCTACCGTTTTGTGACACCAAACGGAATGTCGGAATATAGCGTTTCGGCACAAAAGTCGGGATCTATTCTTTCCTTTGGTTTCTATGCAGCTGATAATCCAGATTATTTGTTTCGCGATTATCCCGCTACAATAAGCAAACTTGATATCAAAGTAGATCTACCTGTAGATGCCAATATCACCAAGTTGGTTGCCCGATATACTGTCAACGAAGGCACAGTACTGAAGTCCAATGGTGCAGATTTCAAAAGCAAGGAAACCATTTTAGATTATTCCAATCCCCAAACCCTGACATTGCAGGATTTGGAAAGCGGGACATCTGAAAATTTTGTTGTTCAGGTAGGCAGGCTGACAGCACCTGTGTGGACAGCGATGCAGCTTCCAGACTTTTTACAAATCAACAATGTTGCGGAGGCAGGGCTTGAAATTAATCCAATAAATAATCAGCCGTATGTATCCGTTCAATTTTCCGGCAGTACAGATGATTTACGAAAAGGGCTTATTACCGCGTTCAATAGTGAAAGCAAACAGTGGGAGACTTTAGGGAATGAATCTGGCTTTACGCCAACAAGAGCCGATTACATTTCGTTAGATTTTTCGAAACAAGGGATTCCATATGTTGCATTTAGAGATTATACGGCAGGAGCTAATGCACAATATGCATCATTAATGAAGTATGAGAATAATACCTGGTCATTTGTAGGCGAGCAGCAGGGATCTTTCAACAGGGTGAATTATTTAACGTTAAAGTTGGATGACAATAATGTGCCTTATCTAGGATATGTGTTCTCACGTGCGTCTTCTCCTTACCCTAGCCGTGGTACATATGTTGAATCGTTACGTAATGGAAAGTGGACGGGGCAGTCCTTTGCACAGTCAACTACAGGCTGGTTTTCAAAAATGTTTAAAGGACGGGATAATAAATTGTATTATGCCGTCATGGATTTAACAAACGGTACAGCAAGCCGTAAACCTTCTGTATATAGGTTTGAAAATGGTGCATGGAATTTGGTCGGGAATGTTAATGTAGGACCTGCAGAGTCAAATTCAGGAGGTATCAATATTGATCTTGACGTAAAAGAAGACGGTCAAATTTATATGGTTTACCAGTCCAATTCACCGGCTTATAAAACATTTGTTATGCATTGGAATGGGAGCAGTTGGAAACAGTTGGGTGACGGTATCAGCCAAACGACCAGTAGCTCCGCAAACCGCGACAATGTGGCGATCCGTATACACCCCGACGGTCGGATTTTCTTGGCATACGGAGACGCAATCAATGGAATAAAGGTCTGCACCTACAATGAAGCTACAGGAAACTGGAATACTGCAGTGCAGGTTTCACCAGAAAATGGAAATAAATTTGTGATGCAGATAAGTGATCAAGGAATACCTTATTTGATCACAGTGATAAACAGCAAAGCTGCCCTTTTCAAATACGATATTCCCGGATTATAACATAGTTCAGGTCACGGTCGGATGTATAAAATTATCTGACCGTGACTTAGCTATCAGCAATGAACAATATGATTAAAAAAATAAGCATTATCTGGATCTTGGGATTACTTTTTGTAATAAAGGTCACAGCCCAAGTAGCAGTAGCTAAGAAAGTCTTGATTGAAGGACATGCTTTTGAAGACAAAAATAACAATGGCCTTTTGGATAAAGGAGAGAAAAGGCTTTCTAAAATTCGGGTATCAAATGGTATTGATGTGATAAGCACCGATAAAACCGGAGCATATAGCTTTGAAGCTAAGATTGGTCAATCCATTTTTTCTATCACTCCATCTGAATATGTATGGGCAAAGGAAAATAAAATAGGAAATGCAAATGCATATTACCTCAATCCTAATCATACTATTCCCGATACTTTGGTGTTTGATATACCATTAAGAAAGAGGAAAAATATCCCTCTCGAATTCAATATTGCCGCCATTGGAGATGTGCAGGTGAGCGATCAGGAGGAATTGGAATTTGCGGCCAAAAGTATATTTTCCGAACTTATAGAAAGGAAGGATATTGATTTTAATCTTGTTCTGGGAGATTTAGTCAACAATAATATGGAGATTTTGCCTGAGGTGGGGAAAATGATCGATGCGCTGCCGATGTCATCCTACACAATGGTCGGCAACCATGATCGGAACGTTGTCAATCCGGATTATATGAACGACCGTTTCAATGCTGTTTTTGGAGCTGATAATTATGCTTTCAATTATGGTAATGTACATTTTATCGTGTTAAACAATGTGTTTGCTACAGGCAAAAATTCTTATGAAGGAAGATTAGCTGATGAGCAGTTGACATTTTTGAAAAATGATCTTTCCTATATTCCAAAAGATGCTTTAGTAGTGCTTAGTCAGCATATTCCTATGGCTTTTACACGAAATAGGACGGAGGTACTTCAACTGTTGGCTGATTATAAAAATGTATTGATTTTGTCTGGACATACCCATCAGGTGGATCGTTATTTCTTTAAAAATAAAGCGATACAGGAATTGGGTGCTGGTGCAACCTGTGGTAACTGGTGGCGTGGTGAGAAGGATGCCAAAGGAGTTCCGGATGCCAGGATGCTGTGCGGTAGCCCAAGGGGGTATTTTGTGATCAATATTAAAA
Organism: Sphingobacterium sp. UBA2610; assembly: GCF_002339225.1. Taxonomy (NCBI): domain Bacteria; kingdom Pseudomonadati; phylum Bacteroidota; class Sphingobacteriia; order Sphingobacteriales; family Sphingobacteriaceae; genus Sphingobacterium; species Sphingobacterium sp. UBA2610. Next base: position 235,795 of record NZ_DDKA01000033.1, on the reverse strand, counting down.
ACAATAGCTATTCGTTTCAGTTCAAAGCCGTAGATCAGGATGCTAAAAAACAAATGCATATTGCTGTTAGAGCGGGCGTATTGCTAGCAAATGTTTTTGGAGCGGCAGACAGTACGAATGTCATGGTACAGATAAATGATGGAGAATGGGTCAGGATGCGGAAAAGTAAAAGTGTAGATCCCTTTGTATCCGATATCATCGAAAAAAATAATCAAAAAATCTATCCCACTTTAGGTAGCACGGCGAATCCTTTACGAAAGCGGGCCTCTGGTCATCTTTGGGAATTTCCGTTGCAAAACGTAAATGGTGATAGCATAAAAGTGATCCGGATTAAAGCGGAGGATAACTATGGCTTTTTAGTTCAAAATGAATTTACCGAGTTTTTTTCGCAGTAGTTATACAAATTATTCTTGCTATATGTCCATAGCTTATCTAAAAGGGTAGGTTTGACCGTAGAAGACACTATAGTTTTCATATGTTTTAAGTTTAGTTTAGAAGCCACGTCGTGAGATGTGGCTTTTTTTGGATAGCTTATTTACCTAATGCCTTGACGATAGCCACGCCCACGGCCTTGGCTGATTGAGGTTTCTGGCCGGTGATCAATCTGCCGTCAATAGTAACATGCGACTGCCATGGTTCGGATTTTTCATAAATCCCACCTATTGCCTTTAGCTTATCCTCTAGTAAAAAGGGGACGACATTGCTGAGCTTTACAAGCTCTTCCTCCTCATTGCTAAAGCCATTGACTTTTTTCCCTTTTATCAAATATTCGCCGGTGCTCAGTTTGATGTTGGTTAAGCCTGCAGGTCCATGACATACAGCTGCGACAAGCCCATTTGCCTCGTATATCTGTATATCTTGCTGGCAATCTTTGCGATTGATGAATCGAAAGGAAGATCCCACATCGCACCATTTCCTCCGGCATAAAAGATAGCTTTATATTCTTCAGGTTTTACCTGAGAAGGTTTGAGTGAATGGGTGATTTTACTGTGATAGTATTTATCCTCCCAGAATTTTTTGTTAACGGGATCATTTAGGTCAAATCCAACCACAGGTGGATTTTCACCCTGTGGGCTAACGAAATCAATCTCATATCCGGCAGCTGTTAAAACCTCCCATGGATGCGAGACTTCCCCGAGATAATAACCTGTTTTTTCGCCTGTATTGCCTTTTGTATCGTGACTAGTCACTACAAATAGAATTTTTGGTTTTTGGTTTGTTGCATAGCAATGCGTTACTATTAGGATTAATAAAGCGGAAAATATTCCTATTTGCCTAAAGAGTCGTTTTGCTTTCATATCGATTTGATTTTCTTCTTGTTGGAACAAATTTCTTGATTTTGACCTCCCTATTCCCGCCATTCACCGAGTTTTCCCGATTGTTGGTCTAAAGTCAATAGGCTGGGGGCCTAATGTGTTGTAGTTTTGAGTCAACAAATAAGAACAACAGAACTAACACAATAAAAAAAAGACATTATGAAAACGCTAGTAAAAACATTCGCAGCAGCAGCTTTAATCGCAGTATCTACTTTCGCTATGGCAGCTGAAGGATCTGGAGCAAAAGCAACAAAAGCTAACATTAACCTTTCTACAGCAGACTTCGCTTTAGAGCACTATGTTGCGGTAATGACTGCAGGCGAATCAGCAGGCGTAGAGCAGTTATTCGCTGATGATTTTAATCAAAAGATCCAAGCTACAAATGCGCAGTCTAACAGCCGTAGCGAAGTGGTTAAACTATTGAAAAAACAAAAAGGCGAAAAGCTAAACTGTGCAGTAAGCACAGACATCATCGAGGAATCGGCAGACTATATGGTCGCTAAAGTGACTTTGAAATTTGAGACCTTCACAAAAACAGATTTAGTTACCTTGGAGCGTGTGGGCAATGACTGGAAAGTATCCAAATCAATCAATTCGTATTAATAGTATCTAATAACTAGTGGTTTGTCAGTTCAGGCAGACTACAAACCACTAGTGAATCATATGTTTAAGTTTAGTTTAAAGGCCAGGTGTAATCGGTAAATCAGAATGGTTCTTCGCCAATTTTGATGCAATTATCCAGTTTTTTTTGGAAGATAAGCTCTGTAAAGAACTATTTTCTCCTATCTTTTTTTATAGCACCACGATAGTATCGTTTTACTTCTTTTGCAACATTCCATACTTTAGTAACACTACATTTGCTGTTAGCGTTTAATTTATTAACAATCAACTTGCACTGTTACATTGGTGGTGTAATAGTGCAAATTGATTGTTATTGTATGATCAATAAGATTAGAGGGGGAAACGGTATTGCCTGCCTAACAATTAAAAGTATGTCTGTTTAGGGCTATATCTTATGGAAGATCATATATTTTCGCTATTCACAGAGTTTTTCCAACCGTTAATGAAAAATACGTTGAATCTTGGTAAGTTAAAGTTAAAACGTTATCTTGCGGCACTATTTATGGGAGCCAATTATTACTTTAATGTTGATCTGAAAGATTGATTAATTAAGTGTGATAACCTAAAATAATATAAAACTTTATCTCAAATAGGTCGATCAATAAAGAACATGGTAACATTGCAAACAATTGAAGAAATTCATAGATTATTTCCTACTATGGGGAGCAGTCCGGCTTTAGTGACCTGCGATGATTTTCGTGATTGGGTATGTAAATATGACAGGTCACCACTTAATCTTTTCAATGAACTTATAGCAGCAAAGTTTGCCCAAATTTGGGAATTAATGACCCCCGAAGTATGCTTTATTCAAGTGAAACAAGATCATGTCCCACTTCAAAAATTTCCTCAATTACAATATGACTTTTTTAATAAGGAATGTTTTGGTTCATTATATCTAGAAGATTCCAAAGAGATTGACCTTACTACAGTCTCGCTCTTTAAACAAAAAGGTTTTATGGATAAACTTGGCAATAAAGAAGATTTTTTAAAAATAGCATTATTCGATATTTGGCTAGCCAATGAGGATAGAAATCATAATAATTTTAATTTATTGTTGCATGCGTCATCTGAAAAACTTAACTTTCTGTACGCCATTGACCATGTCAATATTTTTAATAGTAGTTTTCTCGATTATGGAATAGCTGAATTAACAGAGGATGATTCCATCATAAAGACCGAGTTGGCTAAAATTCTTTTTGGAGGAAAACGCAAGTTACCAGCGATCGTAGAAAATCTTGTGCAAAATTTTTACCTTTGTACCTCAGAATGTAAAGAGAGGTTGGATGAGATAATAGCTTTAGTGCCGGATTCTTGGAATTTAAATACGGAAGACCTAAGAAAGAGGATTCGTAAGAATGTATTTACAGAGGATTGGAACGAAACTTGCGTCAATTATTTTAGAATGTTTATTCAATCTTTTATCGTCAATTAAATGAAAACAATATATTCAATATTATCCATTACACTGAATACGGCCTTGGAAGAAAGGATAAGTATCGGTACGTTAATGTCTAATGGTACAGAAAGTATGTTTAAGTTTTCTTCTGAAAAATTATTGGCCATTAAGAGTTTGCTTAGTTCTGAGAAGTATAATTTGGTTAAAAACTATTTGAAATCCTTAGAGAACGATATTCACCATATTAGTCTGGAGAAGATAAACACTATTTCTCAAAAGAATGTTGAATGGACTCAGTTTGGTTATCTTAGTTACTTGTCAAATTATGCGAGCAATCTAGTCCAATTTTCAGAGCCTAAAATTATCGATATAGAATTTACACAAAATAACTTTAAACGACTATTTGAAAAGTATATTTTCACTTATGCACAAGATGCTGAGTATTCTACATCTCAAATGATAGTTGAACAAGTGAAGGAGAATCTTTATCCAAAAATAAATACTCGCGTTAATTTAGATATCACGTTGGACTCGAGTAATTTTGAAAATTTGTTTGCACCTATTGAAGTGAATTTTCTTGGTATAAATGGTATGCCAGTAGCGGGGCAGACTATAGACTTCTCCAAGAAGCATTATTTTCTTGAAAATGACGTTACTCGATTTGTTGCATTGACTAAGGTGATTGAGTTAGCAGAAAACAAAAGAGGACAGTTTTATATTCTAGGCCGCGAACCTGAAAATAGTGATGTGAAAAACCATCAGCTATGGGAACAGATTCGTGATTCCGATATTTTGGAATTTGTTGATGCAGATGAAACCGGTATTGTCGAAGAATACATGGAGTCGCATGATGTGCGCCCCTATTTTAAAAAATAATATTCGAATTTCTGTTTATTTAAATCTTATGATTTCAGGAGCTCGTTTTCAATTTCGAGAAATATTGAAATCATAAGATTTACAACTTTTAATTATTTAGGATCCCGTTATCCCATTAGCGAAAGTATCCACAAAGCCAACAATCTTATTTAAGATCCGATCGCCAATTTCTTTGAACTTTAGGACGCTAGGCCTTCCGTCAGCACGAAGAGAAAGAACTTCTTTACGAAGTGGAGGATAACGTAGTGAGTGGAGCTCAATTAGAATAATTAAGTAGAAAGAATAGATGAATTTAGGAGAAGAATTAGGAGAAAGATCAAGCATGAACGCTTTTTTAAATACGTTAACGTCATTTTTAATCGAAATGTTAGGAGTAAGATAAGTAGAAAGAATGGTAATAAGTTCATTAAAAAGAGGAGTTTTTTGGTGATAATTTATCTGATCCTTGTCACAAATATTTACAAAATTTGTGACAATTGTAGCTGTTTTTTAAAGGTATAATATTTTGTATTTTAGATTTTTATGTTTGGTTTTGGTTCTCTATTTTACGCATAGTGTTTCGCTGAACAGTGCCTTTAACTTTAATAATATCCATCAGAGCATATAAGTAGAAAGTTTATGCAATTTTAGGAGAAGAATTAGGAGAAGAGATTAAAGGAATAGAGTTGCTATAATGCTCGTACAATAGGCTGTGAGATGTTTTACAAGGAAAAATGTAAATATTTTAGGGAAAGAACTAGGGAAAGATTGGAGAAGAAGAAGTAGAAAGAAAGTAGAAAAATTAGTAGAAAGATAGTAGTATCGCCTTGTTTATAGATCTTGAATGCACTTGAGTTGATCGTTTAGTTCAATCACACCTTTCCCTACAACAGCTCATACAACGAAGCGTTGATAAACTGGATCGCCTTAGTTTTCCTCTTACCATAGCCTGCATGGTTATGACCAAAGACATGTTATCTCGGTGGTCGCTCCAACACGAACTCACGGATTTCGTCGCTGCACTAGGCATTATTTGCTAAAAACTGCTAATTAGGGATGAGTTTAAATAACTTTTACAGGGGTTGTGTTCGTACCTGCTTCGTATAGCCTTCGAATCAGGACATGTAGGGTTCGATTGTTGACCAGTATCTGAACAGTTTTTCCCTGTACAGAGACTGGACAAGGTCTGTTGGGTGTCTGTACAATATCTATTGATGATCCGAACGTGGTACGAATCTGATACGAAGGAGACTTACCTCCCTATTCCTGCCATTCACCGAGTTTTCCAGAGCGTTAGTCTAAAGCCCGTAGGCTAGGGGCGTATTGTGTTGTAGTTTTGAGTCAACAAATAAGAACAGATAAAAAAACTAACACAATAAAATAAAGAAATTATGAGAACTCTAGTAAAAACATTCACAGCAGCAGCTTTAATCGCCGTATCAACATTTGCTATGGCAGCTGAAGGACCTGGCGCAAAAGCAGCAAAAGCAAACGTTAATCTTTCCACAGCAGACTTGGCACTCGATCACTATGTGGCGGTAATGACAGAGGGAGAATCAGCAGGTGTAGAGCAATTGTTCGCCGAAGATTTTAACCAAAAAATCCAAGCTTCCAATGCACAGAATCACAGCCGTAACGCTATTGTTAAATCCTTGAAAAAACAAAAAGGTGAAAAGCTAAACTGTACGGTAAGCACCGAAATCCTTGAGGAGTCGGCGGATTATATGGTAGCCAAAGTGACGTTGACGTTTGAAAACTTTACCAAAACAGACCTAGTGACTCTTGTACGTGAAGGTAATGACTGGAAAGTATCTAAATCGATCAATTCGTATAAATAAGAGCCATCTCAAATAAATATATAAATGTTGTAGAGCCATGTCGAGAGATGTGGCTTATTTTCTAGCTATTTCATGATCGATCATCTCTCATGGCTTATGCTAATAGCATCATTTGCGTAATTGGGTTTGCGTTATCCTGTAGAGGCTGACAACAATAATAGCTGCAGCGACCGTCAGCACATGATGTGTTCCCCTGATAGAATAATGTATAAATCCACCGAGCCCCTGCAACATTAACACAAATTCATTCAAAAAGATTCCAACAAGTAAGCCATAAACGCCATAGTGAATGCCTTTTTCGATTTTTAACATACAAATCTGAAAAGCATACCCAATTAAAAAGAGTGATATTACCACCAAAAGGACGAGGTGAAGATAAGCAATAACAATTGGTCGAAATCCATAAGCTTGTTGGCTCAGAGCAGGTATGACCGATATGCCTTGCAATATCAGTTTGAGAAAAATGGCAAACAGGACACATAACCAAATTTTAGATGTATCGGGGCTTAAGCGGAGTGAAATATTGCTTCGGACCAGTCGGACGACTCGTTGTGCTAATGTTCCCCACAGGACAAATTGAAATCCGACTGTAATGACTATAATAATATATAGCCACAGGGGTAAACCCTTCCACCATAGAACAGATAAGAAATAGGTTGGTATAACAGTCATGACATACACGAGCGAAAAACGCGGACTTATTGGTATTTTACCAGTACGTTTATACAGCCAACTGGCAAACAGAGCAATACAGCCAAAGAAAAACCAGCCATTATACTGAAAATGAAGATAAAAATAGACTGATGCAAGCTGTTTTAATGGATCCAGTTGGTGGCTCACTTTGAGATATGCCAGAAAATAGGTCCCTAGTGAACTAAATATATTGAAAAATAGTGCCGACTTAATTAAGATCGAAATGGCCGGAGGAAGCGTCGATGATTTAAGATCCCGCACTAATTGAAAGCAGAACCAATAAGAGACAAGTATCGATAAAAAGGATAATATAATCGAACATAGGCTATAGCCAGCAACTGAAAAGGAAATAAGCATGCCTATCGAAACCGTCCAATTAGCCCATAGGATATGCTGATATTTCCTGCACAAAATCTGATTGGTTTTTATTCCCAGAACGGTCATTATGAGAAAAATCATAAGAGCTTGGGATACCCAGGCGGAAAAAGCAAAATGCGAATGCGCATGCATGAGGTTTTTCTGGTCGATCCAAGGAATGGGAAATAAAAATTTTAAGCGCATAATCAACCCGAAAATACCTACAATAAGTAAATTGAATAGGGTGATGACGATCCATTTCCTGATACTTAAATAGCTACTGATTTTATTCATACATTGATTTCTTTCCGATAGCTGAAACATCGTTGTTTCAAGCTTCAATCAATAATACCATCGGCCGGAACAAAAACTTTTCCGCGGATAATGTTCAATTTATCTTCCTTGTCCATTTGCTTCATTGTCCGGATGATTGTTTCTACTCTTAACCCGGTCATATTAGCCAATTGTTGGCGCGTAAGCATAAGTCGGTTGCATTCCTGACAAACGAGTCTCTTGCTTTCATTTAACTTTTGGATCAGATTGGAGAGGATCTCCTCCGGTGAACGATTGTAAATTAATTTGATCATAAAGAGTTTAAAGTGTAGTTCGCGCGCCATCTTTTGTGATACCAAACGATGTAGGTTGCCATATTCATGTATGATTTCGATGAATTTTTTCGAACTGATCTTCAGTAATGTACATGAACTGTCGGTAATTGCCGTCACTGTATAAACGCCATTGTCCAATATCGCTACTTCTCCAAAGCCCTCATTGGCACAGATAACATTGTGGAGGACCTCCCTACCGTCTGATAAGAAATTAGAAAGACGAACTCGCCCACTTAACAACTGATAATAAAATGTGGCCATGCTATCCTCATGAAAAAGTATTTCGCCAATATCGGCATGTAGGCTGCTCGCTCCCTTTTCGAGAAGTATTGCGGTTGGAATCATCGTTCTATATAAGTTAGTTTTTACTACACAGCGTAAAGATATAGTAGTGTCACAAAATAGATCTTGATGTTGATCACGGGAATGAGTGATGAAAATCAATATGGTGTTAATGTGCTTATATATAGTGTTTTATTGTTTTTGATTGATGGTTTGTTCTCACCGGAATCATTTTATGATTTGCCTCATAAAATGGCTACACGCTTCGATAATACCTTTGGATTAAGTAAAACACAATCAAGTTTGAACACAAAACCAAAATAAGATGAGAAAGCTAATTGTATGTTGTTTGATGGGATTATTTATCTATTCCTGTTCCTCAAACAATGGCGAGAAAAAGACCGTTGCCAACAGTGTTAATGAATCTGGGGCTTCGGCAAATGACGCCAGTGGATATGATCCTCACCGCGGTGAGGGAAAATTTGACAAAGTGGAAATCGCTGACCATTTGGATGCACCAATGGCCGCAGCCGGAAAATTGATTGTTGACCTGAAATGTGCTTCCTGCCACAAGCTAACCGACGAGAAACTAGTCGGGCCAGGATGGAAAGGTGTGACACAACGGAGAAAACCACAGTGGATCATGAATTTTATCACTAATCCTGATCCGATGATCGATAAGGATCCGGAATTACAGGCGCAACTTGAACTATGCATGGTCCGGATGCCTAACCAAAATCTAACGGACGAGGAAGCCCGAAAGGTATTGGAGTTTATGCGACAAAATGATGGTGTAAAATAATAAAAGCTGAATAAGAATCAACAAAGCTGCATAGGTATTAACCTTAAAATAAGAATAGAATGACTTTAACAAAATACATATTGACGAGCCTAATGGCGAGCGCGATGTTATCGACTTTCCATGCCTGTAAACCCAAAGGAGCGGGAGCCGCCGTGAGTGGTGATGCCGCTGAGAAGGTATATGTTGCCCCAGGGAAATACGATGAATTCTACAATTTCGTATCCGGGGGATTTAGTGGGCAGCTCTCCGTTTATGGACTTCCATCCGGCAGATTATTGCGTGTAATACCCGTTTTTTCACTAGATCCCGAAAAGGGCTGGGGTTTTAGTGAAGAAACTAAACCGATGCTCGAAACGTCCCATGGCAATGTACCTTGGGATGATTTACACCACGTGCAGCTTTCGAAAACCGATGGAAACTACGACGGCCGCTGGGTATTTGTCAATGCCAACAATACCCCCCGTATTGCCCGGGTGGATCTGACAACTTTTCGTACGGCTGAAGTACTCGAACTCCCCAACAGCGGTGGAAACCACTCTTCGCCGTACATTACTGAAAATACCGAATATGTTGTTGCAGGAACGCGATTTTCGGTTCCGCTGGACGGTGAGTCGGGCGATGTACCTATCAATACCTTTAAAAAGAATTTTCGCGGAACATTGAGCTTTGTCAGCGTCAATAAGGATAATGGCAACATGGAATTAGCTTTTCAGATTGAGACACCCGGTGTAAACTATGACCTGAGCCGAGCCGGTAAAGGGACTTCTCATGGTTGGTTCTTCTTCTCCACCTACAATACCGAACAGGCAAATACATTGCTGGAGGTCAATGCATCCAAAAATGACAAAGACTTTATATTGGCCGTCAACTGGAAAAAAGCCGAAGAGTATTTGAAAGCCGGAAAAGGGAAAAAGGTTACCGGGTTGAAGTATGCCCATAACACTTACGACGAGAAATCACATACCGCAAAAACATCTTTTAATACAGAAACGATCGTATTGAAGGCAGAGGAGCTGGAGGGGCTATGCTACTATGTCCCTTGCCCAAAATCTCCGCACGGTGTCGACGTTGATCCTACAGGCGAATATATTGTAGGGTCGGGTAAACTGGCTGCGGTCATACCTGTATTCTCGTTCGCTAAGATGCAGAAAGCAATCCAGGAAAAACAATTCGAAGGAAAATTCGGTGGTATCCCAATTATCAAATACGAATCTGCGCTGTACGGCGAAGTCCAAAAACCTGGCTTGGGCCCACTGCATACAGAATTTGATGGCAGAGGAAATGCAATCACGTCATTCTTTGTGTCTTCCGAATTGGTGAAATGGAATATTAAGGATTTAAAGGTGCTCGACCGTACACCAACATTTTACTCAACAGGCCATTTAATGATACCTGGTGGAGATACCAAAAATCCAGAAGGCAAATATGTCATCGCCTATAATAAGATTACGAAAGACCGCTTTCTCCCTACAGGACCGGAGTTGGCTCAGAGTGCCCAATTGTTTGATATCTCGGGAGACAAAATGCAATTGTTGTTAGACTTTCCGACCATTGGTGAACCACATTATGCGCAAGCTATCAAAGCGGAGAAAGTGAAAGACAAAAGTGTGAAGATTTTTAAAATTGAAGAAAATACCAGCCCATTTGTTGCCAAAGGAGACAAAGATGCACGCGTTGAACGTAAAGGTAACCAGGTACATGTATACCTGACATCCATCCGTTCACACTTCACTCCGGACAATATCGAGGGTGTACAACTAGGCGATGAAGTCTATTTCCATGTGACCAATATTGAGCAGGACTGGGATATGCCGCATGGCTTTGCTGTCAAAGGCGCAAAGAATGGAGAATTGCTCATTATGCCGGGAGAGACACAGACATTGAAATGGGTTCCAGATAGAGTAGGTGTATTCCCGTTCTACTGTACGGATTTTTGTAGCGCGTTACACCAAGAGATGCAGGGGTATATCCGTATCTCAAAAAAAGGAAACAATGTTCCGTTGATTTATAGTCTGGGAACCAATCAACCGCAAGAGAAGACCAATTAATATAACCTACAATGATGAAAACTACAAGTCACCTGTCAGCAGTACATCGGATTCTTTTGATCCTGAGTGGCCTGGCCCTGGTAGCGGTCATCTTCCTACCCATCTGGCGTATTGAGCTCGACGCAGCACAATACCCAGAAGGGCTAGAACTACAGATCTATAGCAACAAGTTGGCCGGACAAGTTGATATTATCAATGGACTGAACCACTATATCGGGATGAAAACGCTACATGCGGAAGATTTCATAGAATTTAAGGTCTTGCCCTATATCATCTTATTTTTTGCGCTTGCTTTTTTGCTTACCGGTTTCGTGCAGAATAGAAAACTGCTCTATGGCTTATTCTTTTGTTTTCTGCTTTTTGGAGTCGCAGCCCTGGTTGACTTTTATATCTGGGAATACAACTATGGGCATCAGCTCGATCCATCTGCACCGATAAAAGTTCCCGGAATGTCTTATCAGCCACCACTGATCGGATACAAACAGCTTTTAAATTTTGGCGCCTATTCTATACCTGATATCGGGGGATGGATCTTTATACTCTGTGGAATTATCTTGGCCTTTTGTACAGTGCGAGAGTGGCAAAATAATAAAACCCTAAAACTAAAATCATATGAGAAACTATAAATTATTTGCGTTGATCTGTAGTAGTATATTGCTGGTTCTATGTAGTTTGCAGGCCTGTCAGGGCAACAATAAACCCAAGCCTATTAAATACGGTAGCGAGCAATGTGCCCACTGTAAGATGACAATAACGGACGCGCGTTTTGGTACGCAGCTGCAGACAAAAAAGGGACGGGTCTTTAATTTTGATGACGTACAATGTATGATCGCCTTTGTCAAAGGGAACTCGGTCAAAAAAGAAGAGATTGCCGTTTATTACCTGCCGGATTATGTTAGCCATAAGCTCGTACCGGCTGAAGGTGCATATTATCTCAAAAGTGAAGCCTTGAAAAGCCCAATGCGAGGCAATGTTGCTGTATTTGAAAAACGGGTGGAACTGGATAAGGTCAAAGCAGAGATCGGTGGCACGGTGATGACCTGGAATGATCTGTGGAAATAAATGAATAACAATGAAGAATCTAGCTTTAGCGTTGTACTGTGCAATGGCTTGTCTTTGGCTCGTAAACGTGCCTGTATCGGCTACAACCATCCAGGTAGGAAAGGGGCAGTCGGTCAGAACAATAAAGGCTGGCTTAGCACAAGCGAAATCAGGTGATACCGTTTTAGTAGCGGCGGGTGTGTATAAGGAGGGGAATATTGTTATTGATAAGGCAATTTTCCTGAAAGGCCTGGGAAAACCTGTGCTGGACGGCGAGAAAAAATATGAACCGCTCTCGATCAAATCACCGCAGGTTACTGTTCAAGGCTTTTTAATACAGCATTCGGGACATTCTTCCATGAATGATATTGCCGGTATTAAAATTTACAATACAGCGCATATCAAAATTTTTGACAATGAGCTCGTGGACAATTTTTTCGGGATTTATGCGCAGAATGCTACAAACGTTGAAATACGGGGCAATATCCTCAAAGCTTTTGGTACAGCGGAGCAGCTGATTGGTAATGGTATTCATGCTTGGAAATCAGATAGTTTAAGTGTTGAAAATAATGAAGTGTCTGGACATAGGGACGGTATTTATCTTGAGTTTGTGACCCATACTCGAGTACAGGGCAATCTTTCTGAAAAAAATCTGCGCTATGGTCTCCATTTTATGTTTTCCCATGAGAACAGTTACATCTCAAACACCTTTCGCAGCAATGGTGCAGGTGTAGCTGTTATGTATACCAAGCATGTCCATATGGAAAACAATAATTTCGAAGAGAATTGGGGCGATGCCGCCTATGGATTGTTGCTCAAAGATATTTCCGATAGTCAGATCATCAACAATCAGTTTAGCCGCAACACCACGGGTATTTTTATGGAAGGATCGAATCGTATCCATATTGAACATAACAATTTTAAGAGCAACGGATGGGGGCTCAAGATTCAGTCGAGCTGTATGGACAATGTGCTTAAAGACAATAATTTTCTTCAGAATACCTTTGATGTTGCCACCAATGGTACCCTTACACTCAACAGCTTTGTGCATAACTATTGGGACAAATACGAGGGATACGATCTGGACAAAGACGGATTTGGGGATATCCCTTTTCGTCCCGTAAGCCTATTCTCGATGATGGTTGAGCGCTATCCTTCGGCGATGTTACTTTTTCGAAGTTTTATGGCCATGTTGTTCGACCGGACTGAAAAGCTATTACCAAGTCTGACACCCGAGGGGCTTAAAGACGATAAGCCTCGCATGAAATCAATAAAAGTATGATTAGTATCCAGCAGTTAACAAAAAGCTTTGGAAAATTCAATGCATTAAAGGGCATTGATCTGACCTTGAATGGCGGCGAATGCGTTGCCTTAATTGGCCCCAATGGCAGTGGTAAGACTACTTTGATCAAGTCTGTCCTAGGTATGGTCATGCCGAGTGCCGGACGGATCACTTTTGAAGGACAGGACATTGGACAGCAATGGGCTTATCGGAACCATATCGGCTATATGCCGCAGATCGGTCAATATCCTGAGAATATGTCCATCAAACAGGTCCTGGATATGATCAAAGATATCCGTAAACAGCCCCAGGCGGATTCGGATCTTTATCAGGCTTTTGGCGTGGACAAGCTGTTGGAAAAACGGATGGCAACGCTTTCCGGTGGCACAAGACAAAAAGTAAGTGCCTGTATCGCATTTATGTTTGACCCCAAAGTACTCATCCTGGATGAACCTACAGCAGGACTGGATCCTCTGTCTACCGAAATTCTCAAGGATAAAATCAAAAAAGAAATCGGACGCGGTAAACTGATCATCATCAGTTCCCATGTGCTTAGTGATCTCGATGAATTTGTATCGCAGATTGTCTTTCTTCAGGAAGGAGAGCTGAAGTTTCATAAGAGTTTGCAGCAATTAAAAGAAGATACAGGTACTGAAAAGCTATCTAAAGCAATCGCTTATTTGATGCAGAACCGCGACCTGTCTAATTAGAGAAAAGATGAATAAAATTATACGCTACGTTTTTGTGGATCTCTTGCGCAACAAGACCATTTTATGCTACACCATATTACTCTTTGTACTTTCCATGACGGTCTATAGCATGGAGGACAACTATGAAAAGGGATTACTCAGTCTACTAAATATTGTGTTGTTTGTAGTTCCGCTGATGAGTATCATTTTTTCAGGCATCTATATCTACCAGAGTTCCGAGTTTATCAATTGCCTTGTCAGTCAGCCTTTGCAACGGCAAAGCATTTGGGGCAGCCTGTATGTGGGTCTGGCAGGTGCACTTAGTTTAGCTTTTTTTATTGGCGTTGGCATACCAACTTTTATCTATGCATTTAGCTCTTCGGGAATTACTTTGGTCGGTTGCGGACTGTTACTTTCTTTGATTTTCGTTTCGATCGCGATGTGGACATCTGTATTGATCAGAGATAAGTCGAAGGGGATAGGATTGGCAATTTTGCTTTGGCTTTATTTCACGCTGCTTTTTGACGCACTGGTGCTTTTCATCCTATTTCAGTTTGCGGATTATCCCATCGAACATGGAATGGTTGCACTGTCCATGCTCAATCCCATCGATATCTGTCGCATCCTTATTTTATTACAGGTCGATCTATCCGCGATGATGGGCTATACAGGGGCGATATTTCGGGATTTCTTCGGTAATACATTCGGCATTGCGATCACCCTGTTGGTCATGTTGCTCTGGTGCCTCATTCCTCTAGGGCTATCTATTCGCTATTTTAAGAAAAAGGATTTATAATAATTTATTGACCATTTAATACTATTATCATGATTAAATCACCGTTATTGGAGGTTTTCAATATAGAACCTCGACTTAAACACCCGACCATATTTGATCACTTCGATGCCCTGGATTCGGGCGAGTCATTTATTATCAAAAACGATCATGATCCTAAACCGCTCTATTATCAGTTGCTGGGTGAACGTGGAAAGGATCTCATTTGGAATTATCTTGAATCGGGGCCCGAATACTGGCAGGTTCGCCTTGGCAAACCGCTCGAAAGCGAAACACTGGAAACCGTTGGCCATATTGCTGCCAAGGATATCCGCAAGGCCGAAGTTTTAAAACAGCTTGGGGTAGATTTTTGTTGCGGTGGTAAGCAGACGCTTAAGGAGGCCGCTCATAGTGTTGGTCTCGATGAAATTGAATTGCGCAGACGGTTAAACCAATCCGAAGAGCTTCCTATAGCCGGCCCACCGCTAAATTTTAAAGATTGGGATATCGATTTTTTAAGTGATTATATTAAGAATGTTCATCATCGGTATGTCCGGGAAAAAGGACCGATTATTCAGGAACTTGCACATAAAGTGGCCGATGTGCATGCACAGCAGCATCCCGAGCTGGTCAACTTGTCCCAAGAACTCGATGCCTTTCTTGATGACCTTTACCATCATTTGGATAAAGAGGAGAAGCAGCTCTTTCCGGCAACCAAGAATGAACAAGAATTGACCAGCAAACAGGTAGATCAGCTCATTCAATTTTTGATTTCCGAACACGAAGATTCAGGAAAGGAACTTCAGCAGTTGCGCAAAATTACCCAAAATTACACATTGCCAGCCAATGCCTGCAATTCCTACACGTCATTATTTTCACAGATCGAATCTTTCGAATCCGATCTTTTGCAGCATATCCACCTGGAGAATAATATTTTATTTCCAAAGTTGCTCGCGAGCTACGGTGTTCAAATGAATTAAAAACTAGAAAAGCCATGCGGATAAACCAGCATACCAAGATTTCAGAACTGATCAGCTATAATGACTTAAGCATTGAAGCCATTGCAGCTATTGCCAAACCCTTGCGTAAGATCCGGATCCCGGTGTTGCGTCGGATACTGGCCCCTCGGGTCTCCATAGGCGAAGCAGCAAAAATTGGCGGATGTTCGGTTGCAGATTTCCGTGCTGCGCTGGTACCGCTCGGCTTTATTTGGATGTCAGATGGAGCTGAGAAAGTCAATGATCCATTCGATGCAGCAGAGCGGCCAAGTTGGATGGATGATGCAGCAGTGACGGTTGTATTCGATGTGAGACCCCTATTGGAAATGGGGCAAGATCCATTAAGAGATATTTTTCAGTTGTATCGCTCACTCGTCGCAGGAGGGATTCTTTGCATCAGCAATTCATTTGTCCCCATTCCATTGATTAGGCGTATGGAGGAGTGTGGAGTGCCAAGCTATAGCCACGAATGGGCGGAGGGCGAATTCAGAAGTTACTTTTATAAAAAAGATACAGTGCTGTCCGTTCAGCCTGCTGAGGGCGATCATATTTCATTTGTGCCGAAACGACTTTTTGAGCAGAAATTAGCACGACTTTCCGCGCTTCAACTTGTTACATTGGATGTCAGGACATTGCCTATGCCGCAGCCCATGGAATCAATTCTTGAGGCCCTTGCTCAACTGAAAGCCGATGAGGTTGTCTATGTAAAACATCGGAAGGTTCCGCTCCATTTACTAGAAGAACTGGATCATTTTTCTTATCGGATTTTCATCCATGAACAACATCCTGGAGATGTCCATCTGTTAATTTACCCCGTTAAATAAAATGGCACATATTGCTATTCATAAGAGCCCAGAAGCGTATGCTGTATTGCCGTTTTTTATCACTGCGGGCATTTTTTTTCTACTGTTCAGCTTCCTCTTGGTTTTTAGCGGGGGGCAGCTCTTTGGGCACCATTTTCAACCAAAAGTGCTGGCAATCGTCCATAGCCTAGCACTAGGTTGGGGCACGATGGTGATTTATGGAGCGGCGTATCAGCTGGTGCCGGTTATTTTTGAACGTTCACTTCGCTCTTCCAAATTGGCATTTTTCAGTTATATCCTATTGACATCGGGAACCTGTGTGTTGATTTATAGTTTCTGGTATTTCAAGATCGGTTTACTCATGTGCGTTGGAGGGCTATTGATTACGCTCAGCTCCTACCTGTACTTCTACTTGCTGTGGATGACGACTAAAGATGTGGAGCATCTATTTGAACTACGCCTTTATTTTACGTTCTCGGCCTTCTGGCTTTGTTTTACAACCACCTTAGGCCTTTTGCTTGCCATTAATTTAGCCCATGGTTTTCTAACAAAAAGTCACCTCGATATCCTAAAGCTACACGCCCACGTCGGTATTGTTGGTTGGTTTTTGCAGTTGATCCTGGGAGCGGGAGCGAAGATGCTGCCGATGTTTCTCTTGGGACAATCCACCAAAACAAAGTGGCTTTATGTTTCGGTCATTTTGATAAACCTTGGATTGGTACTTTTTTTATTGGACGGATACAGCCATCCTGTGGGATTAAGATCTCTTACCTTTGGAGCAATAGTGCTATTGGGAGTAGTTTGCTGGGCCGTTTTTGTCGTGGATTGTTTTGTGCACCGGGCTCGTAAGGTACTGGATATTCCGATGAAACATAGTTTCATTTCCTTTTTGAGTTTATTGTTCGCGTTTCTCACCTTACCTATGGTTGTCCGGCAGGAGTCTGGTAATTGGGTGAATTTATATGTCGTATGGGTGTTTTTTGGATGGATAACGGGTATTATTTTAGGGATGACCTATAAGACCCTGCCTTTTATGATCTGGAATTGGCGCTATAAAGATCTCAATGGCATCAAAAAAATACCTTTGCCCAAGGAACTTTATAGTCAGCGATTACTTTCTATACAATATTATCTTTACCTAGTGGCGCTTGTCGTCATGGCGGTTGCTGTAGCCGTTCAATTCAGGTGGGCATTATACTGTGCAGCCTGGCTTTGGGCAGCACTTGCTGCTGTTTATGTTGTCAATGTCGGAAAAGTAGTTTTTCATCAAAGAAAAAGTAAATAAACTACGCACCTCGCCTATATATTTAATGAAAGATACCATGAAAATTGATCTAACAAAACCGGAGGCTTCCGATCAGTTAAAAGCTGTTCAGGTATTGATGCTTGTGATGGATCCCGAATTGGGGATCAACATCGTAGATATGGGCTTAATTTATGATATTAATTTAACCGATCCCAGTCGTATTGTTGTTACCATGACGTTATCTTCATCCTATTGCCCGATGGGCGACTCTATCGTTCATGGCGTTGAAAAAACATTGCAACAGCAATTTCCACAGCGGGCAATAATTATCGAGCTCGTTTGGGATCCTATTTGGACTCCCGATCGGATCAGCGAAGAGGGAAAGAGCCTATTGGAACGAGAATGATTTCTTGAAGAATAAATTCACCTCCCTATTTCCGCTATTCGCCGAGTTTTCCCGATCGTTAGTCTAAAGCCTTTAGGCTAAGGGCCTATTGTGTTGTAGTTTTGAGTCAACAAATAAGAACAAAAGTACTAACACAATAAAAAAAAACATTATGAAAGTATTAGTAAAAACATTCGCAGCAGCAGCTTTAATCGCCGTATCTACATTTGCTATGGCAGCTGAAGGACCTGGAGCAAAAGCAACAAAAGAAAACGTTAACCTTTCCACAGCTGACTTCGCTTTAGAGCACTATGTTGCGGTCACTACGGAGGGAGAATCAGCAGGCGTAGAGCAGTTATTCGCAGCTGATTTTAATCAAAAGATCCAAGCTACCAATGCGCAGTCTAACAGCCGTAGCGAAGTGGTTAAATCCTTGAAAAAACAAAAAGGAGAGAAGCTGAACTGCACAGTTAGCACTGATATTTTAGAAGAATCTGCAGATTATATGGTAGCTAAAGTAACGTTGAAATTTGAGAACTTCACCAAAACGGACTTAGTTACCTTGGAGCGTGTGGCTAATGACTGGAAAGTATCCAAATCGATTAATTCGTATAAATAGAGGCGATTTCAAATAAATATATATGTTGTGGAGCCATGTCGGGAGATGTGGCTTTTTCGTGATCTATTTAAAATAGCGAGTTGCCTCGGGGATAAGGTAGCTTGTGGAGCTCAATTAGAATAATTAAGTAGAAAGAATAGGTGAATTTAGGAGAAGCGCTTAATGAACAGACTTTTAATAACGATCGTACAATAGGCTGTAGGCTATTTCAGAAGGAAAAATGTAAATATTTTAGGGAAAGAACTAGGGAAAGATTAGGAGAAGAAGAAGTAGAAAGAAAGTAGAAGAATTAGTAGAAAGATAGTAGTATCGCCTCGTTTATAGATCTTGAATGCACTTGAGTTGATCGTGTAGTTTAATCACACCTTTCCCTACAACAGCTCATACGACAAAGCGTTGATAAACTGGATAGCCTTAGTTTTCCTCTTACCATAGCCTGAACGGTTATGACCAAAGACATGGTATCTCGGTGATCGTTCCAACACGAACTCACGGATTTCGTCGCTGCACTAGGCATTATTTGCTAAAAACTGCTAATTAGGGATTAATTTAAATAACTTTTATAGGGGTTGTGTTCGTACCTGCTTCGCATATCCTTCGGATCAGGACATCTAGGGTTCGATTGTCGACCAGTATCTGACCAGTTTTTCCCTGTACAGAGACTGGACAAGGTCTGTTGGGCGTCTGTACAATATCTATTGATGATCCGAACGTGGTACGAATCTGATACGAAGCAGGCTCACCTCTCTATTCCCGCCATTCACCGAGTTTTCCAGAGCGTTAGTCTAAAGCCCGTAGGCTAGGGGCGTATTGTGTTGTAGTTTTGAGTCAACAAATAAGAACAAAAGTCATCATGAGCATCGATGGAAATGCTCATGATAGCTTCATCACAATTGAAGAACAAATTATTTAGATAAAAAACTAACACTATAAAAAAAGATATTATGAACCATCATGAGTGTATTCAAAAGGCACTCATGATAGCTTTATCATCAAATAAAAAACAAATAATTTCGAGAAAAAACGCTAGTAAAAACATTCGCAGCAGCAGCTCTAATCGCAGTATCAACTTTCGCTATGGCAGCTGAAGGGCCAGGAGCAAAAGAAACAAAAACAAATGTTAACCTTTCCACAGAAGACTTCGCTTTGGAACACTATGTAGCGGTAACCACCGAGGGCGAATCAGCAGGAGTTGAGCAGTTATTCGCTGAAGATTTCAGCCAAAAGATCCAATCTTCCAATGCGCAATCTAACAGCCGTAGTGGAGTGGTCAAACTATTGAAAAAACAAAAAGGTGAAAAGCTAAACTGCACAGTAACCACAGATATTTTAGAAGAATCGGCAGACTATATGGTCGCTAAAGTAACTTCGAGATTTGAGAATTTTACGAAGACTGATCTGGTTACCTTGGAGCGTGTGGGCAATGACTGGAAAGTATCCAAATCAATCAATTCGTATAAGTAGTATCCAATAACTAGTGGTTTGTCAGTAATAAAAGACAAACCACTAGTGAATCATATGTTTAAGTTTAGTTTAGAAGCCATATCGTGAGATGTGGCTTTTTATGTCAAAAGGGCCTGATTCTCATCAGACCCTTTCTCTTAGCGTTTATTTGTACAGCAATTTTTATGTTTCCTATCGTTTCCTCTTTTTTGTTTCGTCATCCAATGTTTTTAAAAACTATTGGATTTTCACTGTACGACGCCAATTTTTATGTTGAACCTTTCTTTCGAAAGGTAGCTTGTAGCCGTTTTGTATTGCACGAACAATAGCCAATTTGAAATAGTTTTATCGGAGTGATTTTTTTTATAAATTGGCTTGGCTTATTTAAACTGTATGAAGATCCCTATTATTAGGGACCAGGCTATTCAATTAAATATTTTAAATAATCAGTTATGATAAAAGAAACATCACGAATATTCTCTTCATTCTTATTAGGAATTATAATATGTTTCTATTGTACTTCGACGAGTATAGCTCAAACTAGTCGTAACAATGATCCAGCCTTTTGGACTGATGATATACAGTTTGATATTGCCACCAACCAGACATTTTTTAAATCCTATGATTCAATAAATTCAATTGTTATAGGATATAAGGATTTAAAACCTTATTACATTTTATTAAATTTTAAGAATGATTCGTTAGGCACCAAGACTGAGCACTTTGACCTGACATTTGAAGGAGATTTATGGCTTCTAAAAAAAGCATACCCTTCGATTGAAGTATTGGATTTACAATCGGACGAGTTTAATAGCAATGCCAGTTTAGGAATAGAAAAGATTCAGAGGATAAAATCCATTACTATAGAAAGAAAAAAACTTCATCTATCATTATTTAGTGCTACCATTTCTTCGGGTACAAGAGATTATCTTACAGAAAACGTATGGGCGTTTGCTGCCAGGTATGTTGGAGGAACGAAAGAACTTGAAAAAAATCTAAGTTCAATTAGTCGTCCTGAGCTGTCAAAAAATGATGTAGATAGTGTTTTTCTATTTAAAGTAAAAATATCAAAAGAAGGCGACTTAGAGGAAGTAGAGCCAGTATATGGTAATAAATCTTCGTATTCTAAAGCGCTTCAAAAGAAATTGTCTGAAAAAAATACGAACTATTTTGGCGACGGTACCTCAAAATGGAAAGCTGCGATTCGGGGTAATGTCAGTAGGCCTTTGAATTCAATTTTAAAAATTTATGTTAAAAGAAGCCAAAATGGACAAATCACAATAAAAACTCCGACAGTGCTTAGAAACTGGACTGGTAACTAAGTCCAATAGTACGTCCGCAGAAAGTGTGTGGTACTGTTTGATATTTAACTGTTCAAAAAAGATTACAGTTGTTCGTTTCACGATCAGTCTTTCGCAGGAGCTTGATTTTGGTGTTTAAGAATATCCATCAGCGCACATTAGTAGAAAGATCAAGCATTAATAAACTGAACAGCCTCGACCTTATCTTACCATTTTATCCTTGTGACTGCTTAAAAAGAATGCTATTTTACAATGTTAATAACATTTATTGCTAATCAGTTAAAAAAAAGCTTAATTTGTAGGTTAAGCCATAGAGATTTTAGATAAATAGATAGATGACTCATACTGCTCATAATAAATTAGTTAGTTTTATTTGGTCCATTGCCGATGATTGCCTTCGCGACGTATATGTCCGGGGTAAGTATCGTGATATTATTTTGCCTTTTGTTGTATTACGGCGTATCGATTCTTTGCTCGAAACGACGAAAGATGCTGTACTTGAAGAAGTGCGCTATCAACGGGAGGATGCAGGCCAGGTTGAACTTGATCCCGATGGTCTTAGACATGCATCCAAGTATGTGTTTTACAACACATCCCCTTGGACAATGGAGAAACTCAAAGGCACAGCGACCAATTCGCAACAAAAATTGGTGGCCAATTTTGAAGAGTATCTGCTTGGTTTTTCTGCCAATGTGCAAGAGATTATCGAGAAGTTTAATCTTCGTGCGCAGATACGCCATATGGCAGCCAAAGATGTATTGTTGGACGTCTTGGAAAAGTTTACTTCTCCCTATATTAATCTGACACCGCTAACAAAGAATGATCCTGAAGGACGTCTATTGCCAGCGTTGTCCAACCTGGGAATGGGATATGTATTCGAAGAGCTGATCCGCAAATTCAACGAAGAGAATAACGAAGAGGCTGGAGAGCACTTTACACCACGTGAAGTCATTCAATTAATGACTCACTTGGTCTTCGAACCGCTAAAAGATCACCTGCCCAATATTATTACCATATATGACCCTGCTTGTGGTAGCGGTGGGATGCTTACTGAAAGTGAAAACTATCTTGTCGAAGATGATGCCTTTAAATACAAAGGGGATGTCTATTTGTATGGTAAGGAGATCAATGATGAAACCTATGCCATCTGTAAGTCCGATATGATGATCAAGGGCAAGGATCCGGAGAATATCCGTGTCGGTTCAACATTGTCGACCAATGAGTTTTCGCATATGAAGTTCGACTTCATGTTGTCCAATCCACCCTATGGTAAATCTTGGGCTTCAGAACAGAAATACATCAAAGATGGTAAAGAAGTTATCGATAGCCGTTTTCAGATCAAGCTTAAAGACTATTGGGGCAATTGGGAAACCGTAGATGCCACGCCGCGTAGTTCCGATGGACAGCTCCTTTTCTTGATGGAAATGGTGGACAAGATGAAAGCACCTACTTCCAATAAGATCGGAAGCCGTATTGCATCCGTGCACAATGGCTCATCGCTTTTTACAGGTGATGCAGGTTCTGGTGAAAGTAATATCCGTCGGTATATTATCGAGAACGATCTATTGGATGCAATCGTTCAGATGCCTAATAACTTGTTCTATAACACGGGTATAACCACTTATATATGGTTATTGAACAATAATAAGCCAGCTGCACGAAAAGGACATGTGCAATTGCTTGATGCGAATAAGCTGTTTCAAAAATTACGTAAAAACCTGGGGAGTAAGAACTCAGAATTTTCGCCAGCACAGATAGGCGAGATTGTTAAAAATTATCTTGAGAACAAATTCGAGAGCGCAGAGAATGATCTGCTGCAAGTCAAACGCTTTAAGAATGCGGACTTCGGCTACTATAAAGTCAATATCGAACGACCGAAAAGGCTCAAGTCACAGTTTACAGCGGCGGCTTTGGACGAATTGCGATTTGATAAAGCCCTCAAAGTTCCGATGCAGGTCTTGTACGAAACCTATGGCGACCTTGTCTATACAGACCTTACTAGCAAAAGCGAAGAGATTAACCATCGTGCTGAGAAAGAAGACTGGGGACTCAACAAAAAGCAACTCGCTAAGCTGATCGAAGCAGCTACATGGAATAAACCAAAAACGCTATATGATCTCGCACTTGTGCTCTGGTCGCATATTGGCGATGATGAGTTTAAGGATTTCAATGCTTTTTCAACTTTGGTCGACGATACCTGCAAAAAGCATAAGGTTACCCTTACTGCTGCGGAAAAGAAAGCAATCTTATCGGCGATAAGCATTTATGATGCCGAAGCAGAAAAGGTGATCAAAAAGGTAGAGAAGATCACGGGCGATAAGAAAGCTCAATTGCTAAACCACTTCGGTTGCTCCGAGGAGCAGTTATCCTTGTTTGGTTATTATCCAACTGCTAAAGCTGGAGAGTTTACCGTATACGAGACCGAGAGTGATCTGCGCGACAGTGAGCAGATCCCATTAGACGAATCCATTATCAGCTATTTTGAGCGCGAGGTACTTCCACATGTGGAGGAGGCTTGGATTAATCTGGATTCTGTCAAGATCGGTTATGAGATCTCCTTCAACAAATATTTCTATAAGCATACACCATTACGCTCTATCGAAGAAGTCAAGGCTGATCTCTTGGCTTTAGAAGAGCAGGCAGATGGTTTATTGCAAGATATTTTAAACTTCTAGGTTATGGAGCCACAAAGTAATCTACTTATATATCAAAGTGAAGACGGTGTTACCCGCATCGAGACACGTTTAGAGAATGAGACAGTATGGCTTACACAGGCACAAATGGCCGATCTCTTTCAGAAAGAAAGAAGTGTCATTACAAAGCATATCAGTAATGTTTTTGCTGACGGTGAACTAGACGAAAAAAGCAATGTGCAAATTTTGCACATTAGTGGTTCAGACAAACCAGTTAAGTTCTATAACCTCGATGTCATTATCTCCGTAGGTTACCGTGTAAAGAGTCATCAGGGCACCAAGTTTCGTCAGTGGGCTACGGCACGTTTACGCGAGTATATCGTCAAAGGCTTTACCATGAATGATGAGTTGCTGAAGCAAGCTGGCGGGGGCAATTACTTTGACGAGTTATTAGCTCGCATCCGTGATATACGCTCATCCGAAAAAGTATTTTGGCGCAAAGTGTTGGATATCTATGCGACGAGTATTGATTACGACCCTAAGACGGAGGTATCACAGCATTTTTTTAAGACTGTACAGAACAAGATGCACTTTGCTGCGCATGGAAATACAGCTGCTGAGGTTATTTACAAACGCATTGATGCTGATAAGCCGAATCTTGGATTAACTAACTTCAAAGATGAGCAACCCAGTAAACAAGAGATTCAAGTTGCTAAAAATTATTTGACAGAGGAGGAGCTTAATATTCTCAATCGTACGGTAACAGCCTATTTGGAGTTGGCAGAATTGCAGGCACTCAATCGCAAACCGATGTATATGCAGGATTGGATAACACGACTAGATGATTTTCTACGCATGGTAGGAAATGAAGTTCTGCAGCATGCCGGAGCAGTAAGTCATGATCAAGCAGTGAAAAAGGCGGAGCTTGAATATGCCAAGTACAAGGAGAAGACTAAGGACGAACTATCCAAAGTGGAGAAGGATTTTGTCGCCTTCATTGATACCACTGCGAAGAGTTTAGAAAGTAAAAAGAAGAAGTAAAGATGCAGCGATACGAGAAATATAAAGATAGCGGGATAGACTGGTTGGGTGAGATTCCAGAGCATTGGAATAGAAGTAAATTGAAATATTTGTGTGCTATTTACACGGGTTATACACCTCCGACAGAGAATAAAGATAACTTTCATGAAGATGGAGTTTTATGGGTTAAGCCCAATAACCTTCAGGGATTAAAGTATATTTATGAAACGGATGAAAAAGTGAGCTTAACTGCCATCAGAAAGGGATATCTAATTCCAATAAATTCTATACTTGTTTGTTCTATCGGAACAATCGGTAAAATTGGAATAGCCGGTGATAATTTGATTACTAATCAACAGATAAATTCTTTTGTGTTTAATGAAAAAGTTAATAGCGGGTTTTCTAAGTACATGGTGTTCAGTGCTGAGAAAGTATTTGATAAATTTTCAAATGGAAATGTTGTGAAAATAATTAATACTTCTGCTCAAAAAGAAATTGTATTCTGTTTACCACCTGTCGTAGAACAAGAATCCATAGCAAACTTTCTCGATGAGAAATGTGAAAAGGTAGATGCTACGGTAAGCCTCAAAGAACAACAGATCGAAAAGCTAAAGGAACTACGACAGATTACCATTCACAATGCGATAACCAAGGGTCTTCCTCATCATGCTAAGTCTGCCGCATCATCTCCAAAAATGAAAAACTCTAGAGTCGATTGGATTGGTAAGATACCTGAACATTGGGAAGTGAAGAAGTTGAAATACATTTTTTATATCTTAAAAAGAATCGCGGGAGAGGAAGGGTATGATGTATTGTCAATTACCCAAAGAGGAATAAAAGTAAAAGATGTAAAAAGTGGAGAAGGCCAATTAGCCATGGACTATTCAAAATATCAGTTTGCATTCGAAGGAGATTTCGCCATGAATCATATGGATTTACTTACTGGTTGGGTTGATATTTCGAAATACAACGGTGTTATAAGTCCTGATTATCGAGTTTTTCGATTAATACATAATACAAATATTCCTTTATATTTTTTAGCGTTATTACAGGATTGTTATACTAGTAAGATGTTTTATGCGCATGGTCAAGGAGTATCTATGTTAGGGAGATGGAGATTCCCTACTGAAAATTTTAATAATTTCTTTTTTCCTGTTCCCCCTCCGTCCGAACAACAAGCGATTGTCACCTATTTAGAAGAACAAACCTCAAAAATAGACAGCGCCATTGCTCAGAAACAAGAACAGATTGCCAAACTGAAAGAATACAAGCAAAGTTTGATTAATGAAGTAGTGACTGGTAAACTAAAAGTAGTTGACTAATTTCACCTATCAATCATAAACCTTAATTGAAAAGTATGACCTCAAAATATAACGAACAGGCTTTAGAATCCCTTATTGAAAAGGCACTTACAGGATCATCATTGGAAGATCTGAAAGAGCAGGGAACCAATATTGCAGATGCCAATGACAAATACGGTCAGTATCTCTCAGGAGCAGGATATTATCTAGGCGATGCACTTGACTTTGATAAGAGCTACGCGTTGGATACATTCCGTTTCTGGAATTTCCTTCAGTCTACGCAAGCAAAAGAACTTGCCAAGCTGCAAGTTTATGGGGATTGGAAATTAAAGATCTTGGAACGTTATGATCGGATGGTCAAAAAGTATGGCGTATTACGTGTACTCAAGAAGGGACTCGATGTAGACAATGCACATTTTACACTTTTTTATGAAGCCCCTAGTGCCAGCAGTGCACAGGCTGTGCGGGATAATTTTGAGCATAATCAATTTGCTGTAACCCGGCAAGTCCGCTATTCCGGTCTCAATCCGGGAGAGGAAATTGATATGGTCATCACAGTCAACGGCATACCCCTTTGTACGATCGAGTTAAAAAACACTTGGACGGGCCAGACTGCTGCGGTACAGGGAATACACCAGTATAAACATACACGTGATAGTAACCAACCCTTATTGCAGTTCGGACGTTGTCTCGTACATTTCGCTGTTGATACGGACGAAGTGTATATGACAACCAAACTTCAAGGGAAGGATACTTTCTTTTTGCCCTTCAACAAAGGGGATAATATGGGAAAGGGAAACCCTGTAAATCCTAATGGACACCGTACAGCCTATCTTTGGGAAGAAACATTTAGCAAAGAAAGCTGGGCTAGCATTATCCAGCATTTTATGCTGTTAGAGGGTAAAGATAGCGATCCGCTTAATAAGAAGTTTTACATCTTCCCGAGGTACCATCAATTGGATGTGGTGCTGCGACTTATAGCTGATGTACGTAAACAAGGAGTTGGAAGTACCTATTTGGTGCAACACTCCGCTGGTTCCGGTAAATCCAATTCCATTACCTGGACTGCATTTCAGCTAATCGAAGTCGAAAATCAGCAAGGCATGCCGCTTTTCGATTCTGTTATTGTTGTTACTGATAGGAGAGTATTGGATAGGCAATTGCGCGATAACATTAAGAGCTTCTCCGAGGTGAAAAATATTATTGGTGCAGCATTTTCTTCCAGTGATCTAAGATTAGCTCTCGAAAGCGGAAAGCGTATCGTTATTACCACCATACAAAAATTCCCACATATCCTTGAGGATATCGATGACATGAGCGACAAGCGCTTTGCTGTTATTATCGACGAAGCGCATAGTAGCCAAGGCGGATCGGCAGCGGATAAGATGAACCAGGTGCTGGGCAAATTGGAAGCAAATGAAGAAGGAGAGGTCGATGCACAGGATTTAATCTTGCGTGCAATGGAAGCTCGTAAGATGCGTCAAAATGCTTCCTATTTTGCTTTTACAGCAACACCAAAAAATGCTACACTCGAGCGTTTTGGCACCAAGCAAGCCGATGGATCCTTTAAACCGTTTCATCTTTATTCGATGAAGCAGGCGAATGAAGAAGGATTTATTTTAGATGTATTGGCTAACTATACCACTTTTCGAAGCTATTACCAATTACAAAAATCTGTTGAGGATAATCCTGAGTTCAATACCAGCAAGGCACAGAAACGTTTAAAAGCCTTTGTAGAGCGTGATCCCCGTACCATACAGGCCAAAGCACGGATTATGCTACAGCATTTTTTACAGCAGGTTTATTACAAAAAGTTGCTTAAAGGAAAAGCTAAAGCAATGGTCGTCACTCAGAGTATCGAATCGGCCATACGCTACTATCAGGCATTAAAGCTTATACTTACCGAATACGACAATCCTTTTAAAATTGTTATTGCGTTTTCAGGCAAAAAGCTTGTGGATGGTATTGAGTATACTGAAGCATCATTGAATGGATTTCCAGATTCGGAAACAAAAGATCAATTTGATCTAGATGAAAATCGTATCCTTGTGGTCGCCAATAAATACCTTACGGGTTTTGATCAGCCTAAGCTGACCACGATGTATGTGGATAAGAAATTGCAAGGGGTATTATGCGTACAGGCGTTGTCAAGACTTAATCGTTCGGCCAATAAATACGGAAAGAAAACGGAGAACCTTTTTGTACTTGATTTCTTTAATGATAGTGCTGATATCAAAGCCGCATTCGATCCATTTTATACGGCGACATCCTTAAGTGGTGCTACCGATGTAAATGTACTGCACGATCTAAAAGATAGCCTTGATGATTCGGGTATATACGAGTGGCACGAGGTGGAGGTTTTCAATACTAAATTTTTTCAAAGTGTACAGGCAGATCAATTGAGCCCTATTATCGACCAAGCTGCATTACGATTTAATAACACCCTGGATTTAAATGAAGAGCAAAAGGCGGACCTCAAAATCAAGGCTAAGCATTTTGTAAAAGTGTATGGGCAGGTGGCTGCGGTGATCAGTTTTGAGAATATGTTTTGGGAAAAGCTATTTTGGTTCCTAAAATTCCTTATTCCCAAGATGATTGTAAAGCGTAGAGAAGATGAACTGTTGGATGAGTTATTGGATGCGGTAGACTTGTCTACTTACGGTATCGAACGTGTACGTTTGAATGAATCATTGTTGCTGGATAAGGCTGAGAGCACATTAGATCCTGCCAATTCCAACCCGCGTGGTGTGCATGGCGATGATGAGACTGATGCGTTGGACAAGATTATTCGCGATTTCAATGATCGCTGGTTTGCGGATTGGGAAGCTACACCAGAGGATAAGCGACAGGTATATGAAACTTTTACGCAGCGTATTGCTGATCATCCGGATTATCAACAGAAGTATGTCGATAATCTCGATCCTTATACGCGTGAGCTAGCTTATAAGAAGATATTTGATGATGTAGCTTTGTCTATGCGTAAGTTTCAAATGGAATTTGCTAAACGTCTAATGGATGATCAGTTTAAGCAGGAATTTAGGAATAGCACGCAACGTTATTTGGAGAGATAGTTCAATATGAAGACTTTTGGAAAAACGATACGCTTGTTTTTAGTAGACGGCACAGCTAATGGGCTTATGACAGCAGAGCTGAGTAATTGGACAGGAATAGGCGTTAAGGTACCTCGTATCAAAATTAAAGAATATAGCAATCGATCAGAATTTCAAAAACCAGGCGTGTATATCTTGATTGGTAAGGGGGAAAACAATGAAGATGCAGCTTATATTGGTGAAGCGGAAATTATTGCTGAGAGATTGACCAATCATATCGCTCAAAAGGAGTTTTGGAATGAGGTGATATTTTTTGGTAGTAAAGATAAGTATCTTAATAAGGCTAGCGTAAAGTATCTGGAAAATAGACTTTATGACTTAGCTTTGAGGGCCGGACGTTTCACGCTTAATCAAAATATTCCAACGCGATCTGAATTGTCAGAAGCTGAGCAGGCTGAGTTGGAAGAATTCTTAGCAAATATAAAAGTGCTCACAGCAACATTAGGGCATCGTATATTTGAAGATCTAGAAGAAACTGTGGATCACAATGAAACACAGCGACAGATTTTTTTCTGCAAAAATGGGGCAGGGGCTGAAAGCAAAGGTAGCCCATCCACAGAAGGGTTCATTGTTTACAAAGATTCTATTTTCATGATATTAGAACAGCCTTCATTGTCTGAAGGAATCCGTATTGAACGAGCGCAAATGGTACATGATGGTATTTTAAAGATTGAAGGCGATTTCTATATATTGATGAAAGATTATGTGTTCACCTCCTCATCAAGGGCTGCGTGCGCTACATTAGCGAGATCGGCGAGTGGACCGTTGGAATGGAAAACAGAAGAGGGAGTCCAATTAAAGCATTATGAGCTATAAAATTAATTAATGGAAAACTTATTTTTATGAATTACACCAAAACTAACCCTAAAATATCATATACTGACTTTTATAATATGGTTCTGCCTGTTACGAAGTTTAAAAGTTTGACTGGAAAAGAATATGATGTAAAGTCATTAGACGCTGATAAAATGAAGTTTGTGAGAGTTTCAACAGGTGAAAAATGGTCTATGAATTTGGCAGGAGTGCATCAGGCATACTTGGAATTAACTGATTTTAAAACGGCAAATTTTAAACCGTATGTGCCACGTACACATTCACCAGCATTGGGCCTATTGTTACACCTAGGATTGTTGAAAAAGTAAGGAATGAAAATTACCAATGAATTTGTTGGCAAATTATTGCTGCTCTGGATAGTATTCTTCAACTTTTTAAAACTAGTTGTAATGTTTATTTGGAATGTTAGAGAAAATTATAAGTTTCGAACTAATATTTTGAGCCAAGCGGGGTATTGTATTTTATATTCTACTATTTGGATAGCAATTTGGTTTTTTACTCCGATATCAACCTTTTTCAAAGATAATTTATTACACTATCTGTTTAATAAAGATTTGGAGGACGGAAGTAATAGTGCACTTGTTATTGTGGTTAGCTTATTAATGATTTTACCGCTTGTTCTGCGCGCCAATAAATTTATAGAAAATAGATATGTTATTCCATTCAAATATCTATCTCCTTTCCTGGCAATCATATATTTATATTGGTATTATAGGCTATTTACAAACGACTTTTATTTTTATGGTGTTTTTAAAGGCGAAACACGAGGTTCTTTGAAGATATTGGATCTCCCAATTTTAGTTTTGGTAATTTTTATAATAGTTATACTATTCTATTCGATTTTTCAGCTGAAAGCTAAAGAAGCTAAAGATTCATTGATGATTGTTGATAGTCCATTGATGGATCAAGAGAAAGACGAATATGATCGAAGCCAATTTTACAAATCTCTTATTGACACTCTTGCTACTTCTCAGGGGACGGTGGAAAGAGCATTAAGTATAGGATTAGTAAATAAATGGGGAGAGGGGAAAACATCATTTATAGGGTTTTTAAAGAAAGAATTTTTAAAAGACGAGAATACGATATTTATTGAATTTAATCCTTGGTATTCTACGAATAGCAACAACTTGACTTTGGATTTCTTTCATACACTAGATGATACTTTGTCTAAATACATATATACTGGCTCTTTGTTAAGGAAATACGCTAAGAGTTTGACAAATATAAATAGTCCCTTCAATCCGTTTAAGTATCTACCGGATAATTGGGTATCAGAAAAATCCAATGAAAAATATTTTCAGGATGTCAACTCTCTGCTTTTAAAATTAAATAAGCGTATTATAGTAGCGATAGATGATCTAGATCGGTTAGACAATAAAGAGGTTTTTGCTGTATTTCAAGTAATACGTAATTCGGCAAATTTCTCAGGAATGGTTTTTATTACTCCGTTTGATAAAGAATATGTACACTATTCCTTGGATAAACTTAATATACATAAACCACAGGATTATTTAAAGAAGATTTTTGATGTCGAAATTTCACTACCTCCAATTAATGAACGTCAGTTGACTCGAGTATTGGATGTAATGTTTAAGCAAACCTTGGATAAGTTAAATAAACTAGATGTTGAAAGTAAAAAGAAAATCATCGACCAATTTGAGCAGGTATTATTGACAAATAGATCAACAATGGTAGGCACAGTGAAGTATTCGGTGATTGGTCGAACTATATTTAATATATTTAGAAATAAAAGGGATTTGATTAGATTTGTAAACTCATTAGTAGTGTCTTTAAGAGATTCACATGAGATAGTTTATTTGTTAGATGTCTTTATTTTAGAGCTTATAAAATATTTGGATATCGGCCTCTTTAGACAGTTGTTTGAAAATAAAGCGTGGATTTCTATCAAAGAAGGATCAAATAATTTTTTGAAGATTAACGAGCTTAACCTAGACGAAGTTGGTAAAATGATTATGGGAGTACCTGACAAAAAATTACATGGAATATTAAAGGAGCTCTTAGTTGATTTAGTCGTTATGCCGCTTTCAAATGATTTTAATAGTGACTTCAGTTTCCATTATGCGTCCAATTATTCAAATTATCATCAGTTTAATTATGAAGGTGTGAGTAGGGAAGATTTAAACAATTTATTTAACGATTAATGAGAAAAGATATATTGATTAAATATAGAGATAATCATCAAGAACTGGATTTACTTGGTGCCTTAGAACAAAAAGGACTTAGTCAATATGATAACGAGTATAAGAAGCTAATAGAGATTCTCTGCGGAATGTTAAGCATTACAAATGATAATAATATCCCTATTCAGCAATTCCTTTTCAATTCTATATATAGAGTATTAGATTCAATACTTCTTTCGGAAGCAAGTATAAAAGAATTTGTTACCATAATCTCAGACAGTATTTCTAAGGATAACAGCAATGTTAATGCTTTTGTATTTCGATTTATATTAAATATCAAAGATAATTTAGAAGAAATTGGTAAGAAAGATAACATAGATCTTTTACAAAAAGAGCTTGAACAAGTCAATATTAAGGCTCTTACAGATGCAATTGATGAAAGAAAGGATTATAATTTAATTATAGAACTATTTTACAATTGCGTTACTGATATGGAGGCTAACAGGAGAGTTGTTTTACATCCAGAAGCAATAGAGAAGTTCCGTAATTATATTGCGAAAAATCCGACTAATTATCTAGAGTATTTTATAAGACCATATTATACCGGCCCAAATAAATACGATATAGAATTTTATTTACATGTTGGCGAGCCTTTCTGTTCAAGAATATTCCCTAATGATGGTTTTAGGGAATTTCTAGGATTGATTGGTGATAAAATTGCTGATTCAAGTTTGTTGGAAGATATAAAAGAATTTTATAAATGGGCTAGTTCTAAACAAGATGTAGAAGATAAGACAGTTGTTTTATACAGTCCAAAATTTACCTCTCAATATGAAATTAACAGCTTGTCCCTTACATCTCAAAGCCATAAGCATGTAAGATCAATATGTCTACCACCAGATTATAGAGAGGGTATATAATAAATATGGGGTTAAACTATAACTCCATATTTATCGCCAAAAAACTCATCCAAAAGAGCTTTATCTGTTTCATTAAGTAAAAAAGTAATCTCCTCTTCCGACAGATCACATACACCGAAATTGTTGATGTAGGTACTATTCAAAGAATAGTATTTATTGGAATATGGTTTACTGGTTGATTCTATATAGTACCAGAACACTTTTGATTCCATAATCTTACGGGCGATTTCTACGTCCCGTTCATTTTCGCCTATGAGCGCCAAACCATTGTAGAACATCAAATTTTCGTCATGGTCAACAAGAAAAAAAGGAGTAACATCAGAGAATTTTGGAAAGAATAATTTATGTCTCATTCTTTCTAAAGACTGTGTACGGCCATAGGCATACCAATGTTCATAATCTTTCGCGCCACCTTTGTCTCGGTCCTCTAAAATATTTCTTTTATATTCAAGATAACGATATGCATTAGGAAACTCATCCCGAATCTTTTGCTCAGGCATGACTGTTACTCTATTACCAATTTGTTCATAAGGAAATATAACTTTTTCTTTCAAAGAATTTATATCTTTAATACGGCTCAATTTATTCGAATTAACGATTTCCTTACATATACCGCGCTCAATTTCGAAACGATGCCCATTCTGTAAGTAAAAGAAATTATCATCTTCATCAACAGGTGAGAAGATGTAAATATCATTTTTTAGTGTTGCTATACCATGCCGCGTAGTGTATATATCTCCAAACGGTCGACCCGTATTCTCAATAGCAGTTACAGTTGCTGTGTTTCTTAAATTCCAGCCGCTTCGGTTATTTAATGTCACATATGGCCGTATATGATGTTCTCTAGGTTCATTCAGAGTTTCTTCGGTAATGCTAGCATAACGTATTGCTTCGGCTTGGCGATTATATATAAAGCAAATGCAGACGTAAGTATTCTTTGATTTGAAGATTTGCTCTGCTCCAAAATCTTCGATTATAAAATCAAGTTGATGATCTGAGAAATACTGTCGTAAAGCTCTCCCATTTAAGCTTTTGAAAAAGCTATTCATCGTGATGAACCCCAATACGCCGTTCGGTTGGAGGTTTTCGATTCCGATTTGAAAAAATGGTATATATAAATCAGTGAGGCCAACTTGGGCAACTTCCCAATGCTGCAAATTGAGGCGCGTCTGCTCATCCATATTGCGATAACGAACATAAGGCGGGTTACCCAATAAAATGGAGAATCCGATAAATCCAGCAACATTATCTGCCCAGTTGAATGTAAGTGCATCGCCAACATGGAGGTTAAAATTAAACTCTTCCGGATCCTCGTCTTCAGAAAGAGCTAAAAGAGACAATAAAAGTCTAGCTCTTGTTGCTGAGTATTCTTGAATATCCAATCCGTAGAGGTTCTCGCTAAAGATCTGGAAATATGTTCTGTGTGTACGAGCTTTTAACTCTCGGGCTGCTGTGTATAAGAAACTTGCGCAACCGCATGCAATATCGCCGATAACAACTTCTTCTAAATTGGCTTGATTTTGAAATACTTTGTTAACAATATATTCACGTATGTTAATAGGAGTGTATATAGCTCCATTAACTATTCGATCAGCAGGAGAAACGACATTTTCAAAAAGCTTAATAACTGTCTCTAATGTAATTTCACTAAATTGTTCTGCAAGTAATTCTTGAAATTCTTTAAGTATTCTATATTTTTTCCAATGTCTTCGGGTAATTAGATATCCGTGCAAAAATTGGTTGTTTCTTATAACTATTTCATTCGCATAAATATACGCAGATACGATTAGTCGGTCCGCTTCAAATGGATCGAGAAATGCTAAAAAAGCGAATATTTTTTTCATCCACGAAGGTAATAAATCTTTTGTAATCAAAAAACCAATTTATAAACAACGCCAATCATCAACGTAGTCGGTATATTTTATCAAAGTACTAATTATTTTATCTTTTAGTTTTTCAGGTATCACAGATTTTTTAAGCAACTTTTTTATTTCGGTTATTGAATCTTCTAATTGTTCCAAATTCCAAATCACTCTGTGTTGAGGTTTATGAAACTTTAGTTCATAATACATCCATTTTCCCAAATTTGTTCTATATATTATTTCACCATTTTCATTTCTCCCAAACTGGTGGTTATAGAGATCGTCACAAGGATCAATGAAACCTTCTTCATTCTTATTGGGAAAATTTTCATCTTTTGTAGGCCATTTTTTTCTTTTTGCATTATTACAAGAGCGACAAGAATATACAAGGTTGCTGTAATCTGTCGGTGTTTTTATTGTAAGTATTGCTACAGGAATAAAATGATCAATTTCAAAATATGTTGTTTTCCATCTGTCTGGTGAATTGCAATATCCACAACGATTTCCAAAGTCAATTTTCAGATCGTCCCTATGTCCTCCATGTGAAGACACTTTAGCGGTGATATTACGTCTTTTCGGTGTTAATAATCTGAAATCAGCCATTATTATTGAGCTTTTTGAGTTCTTCTAAAATTTCTCTAGCTTCATTTGAAAACGAATTTATCTCTGTAATCACATTAGGTTGGATAAAAGTTTCTGGTACTGTAATTTCCTCAGGATAGACTGCATTCAAGAATGTGTAATTTTTATGAAGCTGTTCACCTTCTTTAATACTTAACCCCCCCATTTCATCACGTTTTTGAATTAATGATTTGATCGTAGTTTCCGCAGTTGCAATTTGTTTTAAGTAAGATTCTATTTTGATCTTGATTCTTTGTACCAGTATTTCTCTTTTATCGTTTAATTCTTCTTTCAACCTTACTATGTCTCCGTCTTCAACCTGATCTAAAACATCATCTTCTTCCTTTCCTGTAATAATGAATACTGGAAAATAAGGACGTAATTTTCTCAAATTATCTACTATTTCATTTCCATTAAATTGAATAGCCTCAGTTTCATTTAATTCGAAATCCACTAACAAACAGTCCAATTCTGCATTTATTATTTCTTGAATAATATTATCTATTGAAGTTTCAGGAGATATTTTAAAAGTCTTTATTTCAAAATAATCTTCTAGATCGCGTTTGAACTTATCTACAAACTGCGGTTCTTCATCGATATAGCCTATGGTATATTTCATTGTGTTAATTTTTTATTTAATCTTTTCTTAATGGAAGATAAATTCCTAATTTGAACCCATCTTCAATCTGTAAAATCTCCATCTTCCCATCGTATTCTTCGATAATTGATTTAGCTAAATACATTCCAATTCCAGTCCCAATTTTATTACCTCTTTTATCAACTTTAGATGTTTCAAATGCAATAAATATGTCTTCCGGTTTTTTCTTAAAATCTTCTGCTAAACCAGCTCCATTGTCACCAAAAATTATAACGATGAAATCGTCCTTATAATCAAGCACGATATTGACTTGTCTTTTTTCACCATCTTTTCGTCTTTTAAAGGAGTCAAGTGAGTTTATTAAAAGATTGTTAAAAATAGTATCGAAATCAATTGTAAATGCTCTGATTTTTTTTGGAGAATTTAAGTTGTTGTGGATTTTTAAAGAGATTTTTCTCCTGTTTAGTGCACTTCTCCAGTTATCATAAAATGATTTAAAATACTCAGTTAAATCCAAATTTGTTCTTTTCCTTTTGTCTTTCTTTAGTGCTGATAAAGAGTAATCTAGCCAATGCTTAATTTGAATATCTTGATCTCTCATATAATTAAGCATCGTGAAAGGATTTTTTTCAGATGGTAAAGCATTCAGAATAGCGTAATCACAGTTAGTTTCTAGAACCTTTTTTAAATCTTCAGTACGAGAAATTAATAATGTCCTTAAACTTCTTAGTTCATGAGCAAAAGTAGCAACTATTAGACCGGTACCTGATAAACTCCGTAATAATCTAATTTCATTATCTTTTTCTTCAATTTCTTCTTTTTGAATTTGATAAGTGCTTGCTAAAGCAATCTCGGCGTCGCTAGGTACTTTATTCTTTTCATTGGGAGTAAGTATACCGTTTTCGTCAGGAGTAGAAGGATTTTGGGGTAAGTTTTGATTTTCAATCGGTCCTTCATTTTTTTTTGCTTCTTCTAAAATTCTATTAGCTTCTTCTTCCGCTTTTATTCGATCTTGTTCCGCTTTATTTCGAGCTTTATGAAGCTGGGAAAAGGAGTACATTATGATATTCCGATCTCTTTCAAATTCGTTAATAATACCAATTAGTAACGATTTAAATAGATCAAAAACTTCATTCTCTTGAATTCCCTCACGACCAGATTTGTCTTGAAATGATAAGTTAGTTAATCTTGATATATGAACTGTTCCTGAAATCTGATTTGGGCGAATGCGATAGGCACCTAGTCGTTGTCCAGCTCCTTGCGGACTCTGCGCTTGTCTTTCTCCAAGTTTTAGCCAATCTTGTCCATATTCTCCGTAAGGTCGAATTCGAAAGTCGTCTCTAAATATTTTTATTCCACCGAATTTCTTAAGCCATGCTCGACGATTTGAACTATTGAAATCTTTATAAGGAAATTTCTTTACATCAGAATCACTTTTGTCGTCACTTTTTGAGTTTTTGAGATAATAAAATGAAAAGCTGAACCCTCCTGTTTTTTTTAAGAGATTATGAGTGTCGATTTCTTTTAAACCTTTGACAAGTTCACTAAGATTTATTTTATAGGAAAATCTTTTTTTCTTAAATGTTTCAAAATCGAATGGAAAATTAGTCATTTCCTTTAATGAGAACACTTCTTTATAATTTTTCTCTACTAAATCGTTGTCAAGTTCATTCCTTTCAACATCTATTTGAACAATTTGATCTTCATTGTTTTCAAAAGTGGCAGAAACTTTATAATCATAATCATCATAATATGCACCCTCGAGTTCACCAAACAGATCAGGATTTGCTTTGGAGAATAATGAAATCGAGAATAAAGGATGCTCTTTGGGAGGAGTTAGTATTTCAAGATTTTCAAATAATTTTGTAATATTTTCAAAATCCCATTCATCTTTTAAATTGCTAATTTTTATTAATGTGCCATTTTTAAAAGTGATGCCATTATTAGAGATATAATTAGATAATTCAGGCAAATCACCAACAAGAGAAAATAGCTTTTTTGTAAGTTCTAGTTCTTTCTCGTTCTCTAAAATAGCTTTAATATCATTTATTGCCGCTCCTTTTTTATTAAAATCACTCCAATCAACTTTCCAGTATAATCCATCATTCGAGTCTTTTGGTAAAGTATACATATCAGTTACCGTCCCTAGTCTGTCAAGAGCAAATCGACCTATTCCTTTTGCACCAGTCTTTATTCTTCCAGAATCTGTTTGATAATCCTCTTCTTTATTGTCAGTACCTATCATCATCCAATTATCTTGGATAATTTCTTGGGTCATTCCATTTCCATTATCAATAATTATTAATGATTGGTTCGCTACATCTGAATCAATGTTGTTAAATACTAGAATAGCATTTTTAGCATCCGCATCATAACAGTTTTTAACTAGTTCAACTACAGCACCCTCGGCGGTAGAAAAGTTTTGCTGCCCTATTAGTTGGGCGGTTCTTGCCGAAACTTTAAATGAAATTTCCCCCATAATATATTAGATATTGTTAGGCTAGATCCAAATTTTTTATAAGAACCTATAAATAATAATGAATTAAGTTTTTGTAAATTATTAAAAAGGCTCTAAGCTTTTTTCAAACTAGCTAACTCTGCTTTCAACTCCTCAACCTGCTTTTTTAGCTCCACAATTCTTTCGTGTTTTTCCTCAAGCAGCTCATCTTTTGATTTAATCTGAGCTTCATATAATCCTTTAATGAATTCTATGTTATTATCAT
Organism: Sphingobacterium sp. UBA2610; assembly: GCF_002339225.1. Lineage (NCBI taxonomy): Bacteria > Pseudomonadati > Bacteroidota > Sphingobacteriia > Sphingobacteriales > Sphingobacteriaceae > Sphingobacterium > Sphingobacterium sp. UBA2610. The sequence continues at coordinate 196,637 of NZ_DDKA01000033.1, read as the reverse complement.
TATAATCGGAGTTAAATAACTGATTTACCTTTTGATTATGGGAGATGTAGTTATTAATTTTTGAATCGAAAAAGTACTCTGGATCAACCTCAAATAATTCACTAAGCGCGACCGCATTATCCCAAGATAATTTATTCTGATCGGACTCTAATTTGGATATAGCGGGTTGAGAGATTCCTAGTTTTGCTGCTAACACGTCTTGACCCCAACCTTTTTGTTCCCTCAATAATCTTATTTTAGTACCAGTTGTCATATTAATAATGTTTATAACCAATTATAACTCAAAGTTATGTATATATAACTGAATGCTATTTGATTGTAGTACAGAAATTTAAATCTTTGTAAAGTTAATTACCAAATATAATAAAAAAAGCAAAAAGACAGATTGTAAAGTAAGATAAAATATAATACATTTGCACCATCTCATACAGGTGGATGCACTTATGAGTCTTGTTAACGAAACGTGAGAAATTTCAAATGGAACAAGGCGATAAGTGGATCAAAACGCCCGTCAGCAATGGCGTGGCGTCCGCTTACTCGTTCCATGGGCTTCTCACGGCCTCGTTGACAGTAGGTTGGATGTCACGCCATTGCCGTCTCTAATACCTGCCGAAAAGACTCGTTACCAATAAAACGAGTTATGAACAAAAAACAACAATCAAAGAACATCATCACAGCCCCCGAGTAGCTCGGCTGGTTTGGCCAAATAAGATTTGGCTTCTCTTTGCCATGGACCGCGTAACGCCAATATTATACACCTGTGTGACCCCTCATTCAAACGCGATCTGGCTCCTAGAATGAATTAATTATTACTAATGTGAACTGAGTAACATCAGGCTCCCAATAAAAAGCTGATTTCGATCGGAGAGGGGATGCTATGTACTTTTGGTTACGATTAATTACTGAAAAATGAACAGGATTTTAGCGCTACAACTTGCTTTTGACATGATGATTTATGATGTCCATAAGGTCGATTATGATCCTATAAAGGAGATTGAAGCATTCTGGAATCACTATGCGCTAGAGACTGTTTCTGCTAATATACTGCAACTGTTGAGCACATATCTTGACGGTGGCGCAGGAGTGAATAGGCTCTTGAAAGATGAGGAAATGCAGGAATTTGCAACTGCGTTGTATCGCATATTGATTGCTTATTGTATCGTCAATCATCGCAATATAGATCTGGGTAAAATGCAGCTGTCAGCAGAATCAAAAGTACGCATCAGAAAAGAGCTAGAATTGAGCAAAAAGGTCGCTGAATTTTTCGGTAGGTTATCGAAATAACCGCCAACAAACAAATTATGAATATCCTGAAATTTTTAGCCTTTTTAAGGGGCTATATAACCTATATATTTCAAGTACCTGTGAAGCACTACTTAAGCACAGATATAGTACTAATTACGCAAAATTTGCGTAAGAAAATTAGACAAGGAAAAATGTACTTTAAAGATACTTCGATCCTGTTAAAAAAGCGCTGTAAGATTAGCGCTCAGAACCTAATAAAAAATGTAAATTCTTCGGGCAGCCTTCGGGTTTTGTTTGAGGATCGTTCGACACTGCGTCGTACCAGCGTCGCCTCTTCTTCGGGAAGGCTTCGACTGTTGTTCGACTGCGCTTCGGGTACGAGTCGAAGCGTACTCGAAGCCCTGCCGAAGCCGAGTCGAAACGCTCCCGAGCCTGTCTCGACCATGTCCCGAAGAAGTCTCGAAGCAGAGCCGAAGGCCAGTCGACGAGGGGGAAAGGCATCACCTTCTTCGGACTTTTGCCTGACCAACTTCGCTCCAGCTTCTGCCTTTCATGCAGTAGGACTTGAGTTTTCATCGGGATCTCATCGGGCCACACCGATCAAAACCCGATGCAGACTCGATGAAAATCCGATGAAATGTAAAAATTCGGCAGGAATTAATCTGGTAATGGTCAACTATAGCTTGGCACAAGAAACACACAAGCTTGACTATAGCGCGACCCTAGGTTCACCCTTGCTAAGCCCTTGTTATACACAAGGACAACTAAACGATTGCACAAGGCCCACACAACAAAAGCGAGCTTTCCAAAAGGTGGGAGATTTTAAATTGACGTATGGAGTAAAATCTGAACGATCTGTTTTAAGGTTCTTTAAGTCGATCTCTAAGGCTTTGGTGTTTCGAGTCAATACTTTGCTTGGATTACTAGGTCCAGTTGTTCAGCGGGCTTTAAAATGCTTTTTATTCGTCGCAGATTATAAGCGTGCCTATCGCATGATTTTGACATGCTTGTTTTTATGTTTAGTTTCTATGTTTAGTTTACCAGCTCAGACGCCCCGCAAGGACAGCGGGGCCGATGGGCTTATTAAAGCGAATCCATTGCTTATCGGTCAGAAGCTGCCCGAAGAATTTTGGGAAAGGGAATACCTCGTCTACAACAATGGCGATACCACCCGGCAGACGCTCGAAGCTTACCGCGGGAAATTATTGGTGTTGGATTTCTGGGCAACATGGTGCGCTATATGTCTGGGACAGATGAAAGAAAAAGATGAGTTGTTCAGCCGTTTTCCCGCTGATGCAAAGCTTATCTATGTCAATCCAACACAAACAAAAGACACCTATACAAATATTGCCAAGATTCAGGATCGACTTGCCGAACGCTCGCTGTCAGGAAAATTCCAGTCCATCATCGAAGAGGATTACCTTCAGCAATTGTTTCCTAACTATATCTACCCCCGGTATGTATGGATAGGGCCACGTGGCGACCTGATCGGATTGACGCTAGCCCTTAGTGTAACAGACGGACATATCAAAGACATGTTGAACTTAATCAATCCAAAAGATGGCAAGAAATAGAATAATCTGGCTTTTGCTGATGCTTTTGGTTGCGGCATCCGCTCGAGCTCAACTAAGCGGAACAGTATTGGATAAAGAATCTGGATTGCCTATTAAGGATGTAAACATCGTAATAAAGGATGCCGCTAAAGCAAAGACGGATAATAGGGGACGGTTCTCAATTGCCGAAAAGATAGGTGGCCAGCAGGTGACTTTTCGACATATCGCTTATCAGGATACGAGCATTTTCGTCAAAGCAGATCGGCAGCATGTTGAGCTGACGGTGTCACTTGCTTTAAAGCATGGGATGATCGATGAAGTGGTTATTAATACAGGTTATCAAAGTATTCCAAAAGATCGTGTGACAGGATCCTTTTCCAGCGTGAGCAAACAGCAGCTTGAACAACAGATAGGCCGCGGTATTACTGGAATGTTGCCTTCATTAGCGAATGGTGTGATGTTGGACAATAACAGTACTTCGGCAAACCGATTGATGGTAAGAAGCTTAAGCACTATTAAAGCCGAAAAGAATCCTTTGGTTGTCGTGGACAACTTTCCTTACGAAGGAAATCTTGATGATATTAACCCGCTAGATATTGAAAATGTCACGGTGCTCAAAGATGCTGCGGCATCAGCGATTTGGGGCGTGCGTGCCGGTAATGGGGTGATCGTGGTAACGACCAAGAAAGGACAATTTAATCAGCGCCAGCGCTTTCGCTTTTCTACAGCGATAAAAACGGGTGCTCCTCCAGATTTGAATAGGTTAGATCTGATGTCGACGCCGGACTTTATCGGGGTGGAAGAATTCCTGTTCAATAAGGGCTATTACAATAGCCGGATTAACAGCAGTGCCATGCTGCCTTTGAGCCCAGTGGTGGAAGCTTTGGACCGGTTGAAAAAGCAGAAAATAAGCCAAGAGGAATATGACAACCTGAAAGCTGGTCTCGTCGGTTTAGATGTACGCGATGAATACCGAAAACATTTTTATAGCAATTCACTCTTTCAGCAATATCACTTACAGGGCAATGGTGGAAGCAGTCAATTTGCTTGGATGTCCTCGCTGGGATACGATAAGGAGGTTGGGTCGACAAAAAATAGAAGTGAGAGGTTGACCTACAAACTCAATAACGCCTTGAAGATCCGTAAGGATATGCTCTTGTCAATGGATCTTAACCTTATCCATTTCAATACGTCGACGGGGATGCCTGCATATGGTGATGTTAAGATGTCAACTTATGAGCTTTATCCTTATGCTACTTTCGCTGATGATCATGGAATTCCTCTTCGCATTGCACAGCGTAACAACGATTATGTGGATCGGATGGCGAAGGAAGGTTATATCCTTGATTGGAACTATTATCCATTGACCGATTACCGTCATCAGGATAACGGTAGTCAACAATGGATTGTGAATTGGAATACGGGGCTTAAATATGATGTCTCTCGATCATTAAGCATTGATCTCAAATATAACCTGATGCTCGATCGTACAGATGGTAAAAATCTGCATGGTCCGGATAGTTATTTTAGCCGTAACCTAGTCAATTCCTTTTCGGAAATTGACCGTTCAACAGGTGTCGTCACCTACCACATACCCAAAGGGGGAGTTCTGGATCAGTCTGTAGCACGACAGACTGCCCACAACGCGAGGTTACAGCTCAATTTTAACCGTACTATAGATGTTCACGGAATCTCGGGGATCTTGGGTTTCGAGGGCCGCATGAATAAGGGGGCAGGGGAGTCATCTCGTTTCTATGGCTATAATCCGACGACCCTTTCCTTTGCGAACGTTGATTATACCTCGCGTTTTCCCGATTTGGCAACAAGTGGACTTAATACGATTCCGAATGGTCAATCTTTGTCGCAGACAGAAGTCCGCTATCTTTCGGTCTTTGCTAATGCAGTCTATTCTTATAAAAACAAGGTTAATCTATCAGGCAGTGTACGGCGTGATGCGACCAACCTTTTTGGACTGCGGACCAATGATAAATGGAACCTGCTTTGGTCTGTAGGCGCAAGCTGGAAAGCGATGGAAAATAAAGGTCAGGTCGATAAGTTAACCATGCGCGCTACTTATGGTTTCAGTGGTAATGTGGATCCGTCTATGGCGTCGGTCAATACGATCCAATATATCGGGAGCAATGTGCTGAACAATTTTCCGATTGCCACATTTGCTTCGTATGCTAATCCCGAATTGAAATGGGAGAGTATAGCGACATTAAATCTGGGGACTGATCTTGTGCTTTGGAAAAATAAGCTCAATCTGACCTTCGATTGGTACGCAAAAAAAGGAAGCGACCTCTACGGGTTGGATGAAATGGATCCCACGGCTGGAATAGGTGCCACGGTCGTGCGCAATTCGGCAAAAATGAAAGCTTCGGGGCTGGATCTTGCCATCGGAGTAAACGCTTTGGAAGGAAGAGATTGGGGGCTTAGGTTTCAGATAAATCTCAGCAGAAGTACCGACAAAGTGGAAAAGTATTATTTGAACAATGCCATTGGACGGAATTTTATCAATGAACGTACGATTGCAGGTATCGTGGGCAAACCTGTCTATTCGCTTTTCGCTTACCCTTGGAAAGGACTTGACACAGACGGAAATCCCATCGGTTATATGGATGGGGTAGAGTCCAAAGATTACCGACAAATATATAATAATACAACGCTGGAAGATATGGTGTACGAAGGGCCGACACTGCCGCGTTGGTTCGGTTCTGCGGGGAGCAGCATTCGATTCAGAAAGCTGACAGTAGACTTTCGTTTGCTCTATAAATTGGGGCATTATATCCGCTCCCGGAGCATAGACTATAGTGCTCTCTTTGCGCAGAATATAACGCATGCAGACTATGAGCTTCGGTGGCAAGAAGCAGGCGATGAAAACAAAACTTCCGTACCCGCAATGATCTATCCGCTAAATACTAATCGGGAAAACTACTACCGCAATGCCTCTGTGCTGATCGAACCTGCTTCGAATATTCGATTACAATATGTCAATCTGCAATACAACTTGGAGAAGATACTGCAGAGCAAGATCGATGCGACCATGTTTTTGAATGTCGAAAATGTGGGACTTTTATGGAAAGCTACAAAGAAGGATTTTGACCCTGAATACGAAAATCGCTTTAATGCAATCAGTCCACCATGGCAGTGGTCCTTTGGATGCCGCATTAGTTTTTAAATGCTTAATGAACTTATCATGAAAAATACAATTATTCTAATTTCCATTTTTATCCTGCTGTTGCTTGGCTCTACCGGTTGTACATCTTTTTTGGATGTTAAATCGGATAGCAAACTGGCAGTTCCCACTTCATTGGAAGATTATCGGGCGCTCATGAACAGTATTAATAATAGCTTGGCTGTTCCCGAAGGTGAAGTAATGTCGGTAGATCATTATCTTCCTGATGATGAATATGATGCTTTGTTTTGTCAAACGGACCGCGACCTTTACCGCTTGGAAGATAGTCCCATGATCCAGGAATGTGATGGTAGTGGAGGTTGGTCTTTGGCCTATGGAAATATATATAGAGCGAATGTTGCCATACATGGTGTGGAAGCATTTGAAAAGGAAAATGGTATCAGCGCTCGTTCAGCTGATGTCAAAGGGCAGGGTTACTTCAATAGAGCAATCAATCTTTATGAACTGGCGCAGGTGTGGTGTGCTGGATTTGATCCTCAGCAGGGGGAAAGTACACTGGGGCTTCCGCTTAAAGTGACCGATGATTTTAACGAAAAGACTGTCCGGGCATCGCTAAAGGCAACCTTTGATCTTATTGTCGAAGATCTGCAAAAAGCAGAGGCGCTATTGCCGGATCAGCAGAGCAATATTTATTGGGCCAGCAAGGTTGCTGCATGGGCCTATTTGGCTCGCGTATATCTTTATATGCAAAATTATGAAAAGGCCAGAGTATACGCTGAAAAATGCATCCAATCAAATTTTAAACTGTTGGATTATCATCAGGTTGACGGTGGAAAGAAATTCCCTTTTAATGTCAATAACAATTCTGAAATCATTTATCCCCGTTTTCTGACAACGGCATATTATTCCATTAGCATCGACGTGAGCTGTATGGATAGTATGCTCTATCAAAGCTATGGGGAGGGAGATTTGAGGAGATCCTTATTCTTTAATAAAAAAGATGACGCCCTTTTATTCCGGGGGGATTATGGCGGCGGCGGCGGTGGTACCTTCTGTGGACCCACGGTTGCTGAAATGTATCTCATCCGGGCGGAATGTGCTGCCCGAACAGGAAAAATCAATGAAGCAAGCAGTACCTTGCAGGAGTTTTTGAGTTATAGGCTTGACAAAATGATCCCAGTGCCTGAGACTACGGTGCTGGATCAGGTTTTATGTGAGCGAAGAAAAGAATTGTTATGGCGTGGTATACGGTTTGGCGATGTAAAGCGCCTCAATAGGTTGGGGGCAGGTATCACATTAAAAAGAACCATTCGGGGAAAAGAATATCTTTTGCCACCGAATGATTCTCGCGCGAACATTTTAATACCTCAGAAAGTGATTGAGCAATCGGGGATTACCCAAAACCCACGTTGAGTTATTTGCTTCTTCGCGAAGGAGCAGCGCTTTGGACAGCTGACAGACTGCCTAGATTATCAAGATGTTCGTCAATACTTTGGTCAGATGGAACATCTAAACTACAAGGAATGTCAGTCGGTTGTCCACATGTAAAACTCGAATTTTGTGATGGACTCCAATTTGTGGGGTCCATTACATTCGTAGATAAATTGGTGGACGGACCATTGTAATAATACGTCGTAGACGCTTTTACTTCAGGTGATACATTTTTCTTCATCACTGCAACTGCCGCATACGTACCGATTGCGAGCATTGCCAAGATTAAAGTGAAGAGTGATGCCTTCACTGCGAATTTATTTTTCATCATAATCGTATGTTTTTGATTATGATACTAAGGTAGACTCGTCAGCAAGGAATTACTATAGCATTAATTCTTATAGTGCGGACATTAATTCCTAACTGTTGAGTTTCTTTTCCTATTTCTGCTGTTTTTATTCCAAGCTAGGATTATTTTTGTTCTGATTGTACCACCTGAGTGTGATTCCCAGAAACTGGGCGATCTGAAGATCGGTGAGTTTAAACCGAATATCAGCATAGCGATGATGAAACCAGCGTATCAATTCTCTGCTGTTTTTTAATCTGAATAAATTTTCCTGCTGCTGGTAATATTTGAGCTCTTGCAGGAGCAGATAATGGAAAAAAGGGATTAGTTCTGTCGCTTGTAAGAGATGTTCAACAGGGATCTCGATGATATTGCCGCCTTCTGGAAAGATAATATTCATTTCGCTACGCTGGAAGGCCAGTAAGCTATCGGTCTTTAAGATAATCTGATCTTCTTGCCAGATACGGGATAGTCGGAATTCCTTGTCAATATGCTCATAGCCCAAAGCATAACCAGTATGGATGAAGCAGATATGTTTGGCGATACCACCTCGCTCGAGGTACACCTCTTTCGGGCTACAGTATTTGACAGTAATCAGCTTGCGTAAGATATTTTCCTGGCTTTCAGTGAGCCTTCTGTAGGATTCTAAATGTTTGATAAGCTTTTGATATGATCCACTATGTTCCATTAATTTTACTTTTTTTGTTGTTGACTACAGACCGTCTCCAGCTTAAGGGCCGCGCGGCCTCGATCGCTTAGAATATAAAATTGATCAAAATCCTGCTCTTCCATCAGCGCGTGAAAATCGATCGTATCGATGCGGTAAAATGCGGATATCCATCCGATCTCCAAGGCAAGTTCAAGTCGCTCTTGCCAAAGTGTGATGTTAAAAAAAGCGGCATCATGTGCTAAGCCATCCTGCGAACGATTGTTTTGAGCACCGAGACAAAGCAAGAGCAATTCTAGCAAGGCGTAGTCATCAATCCGCTCGAGCCAAAGTTGCCGATTTTTACCGTGAAGCTGTTGTCGCAGGAGCGAAAGGTCGTAGCGTTGGAGGATGCTTAGAACAGGGTATCGAGCAAAAGGCTTCAGGGATTTATGGATCAAATCGTGTAGATTAACAATAATAGTGCTGAGCAGATGATACGGTATTTTCTTATAGTTCTGTTTATGGGTATTGGCAATTTTTAGTTTTGCTAGGAAAATTTCAGGCTCATCATTCGCCTTGCTGTTGTTGCAGCTATGACAGCTGAACACAATTTGTCTCGATTCGGGGTGTTTGGAAGCAGGGCGTACATGATCGCGGGTGATCTGACGGCTGGGATCTTGCCGTGAGATGTCCAATGCTGTATTGCAGTAATAGCAAGTCAGACTTGTATTCATCTGCGATGCGTTCGGTTGGATAGAAAGGGGGCTGGACACCGCCTGGTACTTTAATTGAGGGTTTTCAGAGTCCGTTCTCTTGAGGACAGTAAGATCCCGTCCGTTGAGATCAGGCTCCAGATGATCCAGGATGTAAAGAATATTGCTGATGATAGTCTGGATATGCGATACAGCAATATATTTAAATTCCTGTATTTTGTCAAAGCTGGCTTGCAGTATTTCGATAAACTCTTCGGGTTCAAGCCGTGATTTGGCTCTTTGGCAGGTATGGCATACGACAACCCTGATCTTATTGCCGCTTAGTTTCGTCGATGGACGAAATAGGTCATTGCACCGCTGGAGGTTGGTCCAGTTGTTATGGTCACTCAAGTGGCGTTCGCAATAGAAACACTGTTCTATCGAGGAACTATAAAAAGAATGTGCATAAGTTATTCTTAATTTTCTCATCATTTCTTTTGGTCTATAGTCGTATGGCTTTTGTCAAATGGCCTGGATGTAGCTGTTTATCCAATAATTAATTGCGTTATTGTAAAATTATGAAGGTCTTTCGTTGAAGACAAGGTGAAATGTTGGAAAAACAGACGAATGGTAAGTGAGATTGAACTAGAATATTGCTTTGAGGTTGTTTAAGGCGGTTATTTGTGTCTTATGTAAAAATGAGATTATAGCACGAATGGTGGTGCATATTTAAGTACGCAAGCAAAATAAAGCAGGATTCCGTAAATTTTGACGGAATCCTGCAACGCTATTTTTAATTTTTTATCCGGAAAATTTTTATTTTAGTTTGCCTTAACCGATTAAACTTTATGCAAACTAAAAAACTTATTGAGAAATTTCATTCCGAGATTCAGGTTAACTACATCCCGATTAGGGTTCAGCTATTGTTGGCTGTTTTGTTGGGTAATTTTTTCTGTTCGCCCAACAAATTTCTTGTTTTTGATGCGAGGTATGCAATGCCCAAATTTTATCTCTATTGGTTTCTTTCTTCGCTGATCGTTATGGCTGTGCTTCGTGGAGCACATATTTTTAATCGGTATATGGATAAAAGATTATCATGGCTGACGGATTTTAAGCCTCGGTTGATCAGGCAAATCCTCTACGGACTGGTACTGCCCGCCTTGCTGACAGTGGTTTTAGTGATGCTGGTATTCTTACCCTTAAATGCAAAAGGTTGGGGTGCAATCATACCCTACATACACAACGAATTCAGGTTTTTGGTTTTGTTTATTTTTATTTTGAATCTGCTATTTCTGGTGATATACGTCATCCGCTTTGCCCGATTTGTGAAAGATCAATACTTAGAGAGTGAAATTAAAAATGCAGCCCTCAAAGAGGTGATTGAAACCTATGAGGCACTGCAGCTGAAATTGGAGGATGAGCGGAGTGAGGACCTTTCCGATGCGATCAAGCTTGCACCTTGTCTTGGGGTAAAATACGGTTATGAAGATAACTATGTCGCACTTGACGGCATTGCCTTTATCAAAAGCTCGGCGAATGATAAGAAGCTCCTGACCTTGACGAGTAGTAAGGAATATACACACAACTATAGCCTCGAGACATTGATGAAGGTCCTCGACCATAATCAATATTATCTGATGTACAGGCGTTATATCGTTAATCGGAGTATCATTAAAGAATATCGTGCTTTAGACAACGGGATATTAACGATTGAACTAAAGCCGGCTTTTGAGAAGCAAGATGATATATTGGTAAGCCGTTACCATGCTGCTGATTTTAAACGTTGGTTTGAGAAGACCTAAAAGCCATATTGCTAAATCATTCATGATATAGCTGTGGCTGACTTACAGGTGGACTATGTCAGTAGTTTGCTGATAGGTCAGCCGTATTTCCTTTATCCGGCAAATGCTATTTTGCAAACTTATAATTCACGCCAACCGCAATTCCCAAAGCCTGCACACGATCATAATTTCTCCCCGATTGGAAAGGGATGAGGGAGTTCATTTTGTAGTGTGGCGACAGCAAGACAGCAAACTGTTGGGATAATGGAACCTTTGCGCCTAGTCCAACATGGAAACCTATGCCATGCTGCTTGTCTACATAACTATTTGCGTTCTGCTGGAAGTGTAACAGCGGTCCCGCATTTGCGTAGAGATATTTCAAAAATTTTACCCTGGCATCTAAAGGGAATTCCCAAATAGAGAGTTCCGAGGAATATTGCATCCGCTCCACCGATGGATCGACTATTGCCAATGTTGTCGTTATGTTCAGATGGGAATAGCCCACACCTGCACCAAAAGACCATGTTTCATTATAGTGATAGCCTACGCGGAGCAATCCAGCGATATAATTCTTACTGTCGTCGCTACCGGCTCCCATAAGGCTTTTCCGAGGTCCAATAGTACGCTCAGCTAGGGGAGTAATAGAAAGTTCGATGTCATAACTGCCACTATTGTTTTGCTGCGCATAGAGGCCGGTTGCTGATAAAGTTAAAACGGAAAGAAATATCCTGGAAAGTAATTTGTTAAGCATATTGAATGTATGATGATAGATTTTATAATTGTTTTCTCTTTTTAATTAGCGCTAATACTTACTAGAAATATAAACTTATATGGTATCAGATTTTCTTTTGTATTTCGTAAAAATAGGCCTCTTCATAATTTATTTTGATACTATACTATTGCAAACGGAAATAATATGCGTTATGCTACAAACTTAATAAATATAAGTTAATAATTCGCTCCAGAAGCTAAAAACTGCAATTTGGTTACATATGATTGGGCATTTGCGAGGATAATGTCTCTCAATTGACCAATACATGATAGGCTATTGGAAAATTTATTGGGATAGCGCAAAAGTTCTCCGCTTGTGTCAGCTAGAAATCGAAAAATGAAATGATTGTTGGCCAACTAAGGTATTATTCTTTGAATTTTAATAAATTAGTGGGATGAGATATTTAATAGTCCTATTGTTAGGCTGGTTTACTTGTTATTCGGTCGCTGCACAAAACCAAGCGAAGGGAAATAGTGCCGGTAAAGATGAAAAGACCTATATATTGGTCGCCAATAAGATCAATACCGATTTTAATTACAAGTTACTGGATGATTTTGAGCAGTCTTTTTCAGCTTTAATCAAAGAAAACAACAGCCGCGAATTAGTATTTAATCCCATTAATGGCAAGTACCATTATTATAAGTTTATCGCCACCTATAAGGCAAGGGGTATCTCACCAGATAGCGATATGGCCAAGCCGGAGCAAACCTTTCACAATATCTTGATCATCAAAACAGATGACCAACAAAAGATCGTAGATGGATACGAGTTTGTGCTGGAATGGAACGAGAAGCCACTATCATATCCCTTATTTCGGATAAAGTCTACAGGGGTGCCTCTGCAGGAAGGCTTGTCATTAAAGCAGCTGAACCTCAAAAGGGTGACGGACAATTCGGATTTTGATAGCGATGGTAAAATCAAACTGTCGAGCTGGTAACGTTTAAAAAAGTTAAGAATAGCTTAGAATAATCGTATGGAACTGGATAGCCTTTACATAAGTATTAAAATAGAAAAATCGAGATTAAACGAATATTTTTCTTCTAAACCGATTTCCCCGAACAAAGATGATAATTGGTCGCAGTGGTGGGAGAGTCGGCAGATGTACAGCAAAACAACGTTGGAAATTATTCCAAGTTATTCGCAGGCGCGCATTCGTGAAGTCTTCGATAATCTGCTCAAGGATCGATTTTATGGTGCGAAGGAGTATTATGATGAGGAAAAGCAACACTGGACATTCGCCGTACTGAACTTCAGTGAAAACTATCTTGAAATATTGCCGATGCTGGCTCTTTTAAAACAACTGGAGGGCTATGTTTTGGAGGGGTAGGCCCTGATTTTTGACTGGATGTGGGGTGGTGACACGGTGATGGCGTATGTTGACTTTACCGCGGGAAGTGCCTTGCTCGAAACGGTTACGGAATCTTATGCGGTCGAACTCAAACGATTTGAAGAAGCTAATCAAGGCTTACAATCGCTGGCGGAAGAGCTGGGGGCTGGCTAACAGCTAGAAGTGGCTTCCTTCATGTGCAAATTATAACCTAATATCACCTTATTTTAACCTCTTTTAGTTAAGCATTGTAATACTAAATTGGCTATGGTATATTTAGTGTCATATTGACATTTATTTAAATCTAAATTGTTATGAAGCCAGTTCAGTTCAAAGTTCCTGCTCCTCAGGATAAATCGATCTATATTCAAGAAGATGTGCTGGATAAGTTTTATCCGCATATGCATCGTCATGAGGAATATCAATTAATCTGGATTAAAGAAGGCATTGGCCAGCTCCTCCTTGACGATAATGTGCATGAATTTCAACCCGGTGACATTTTTCTATTGGGGACAAACCAGGCCCATGTGTTTAAAAGTTTCATTGCAGGTGAAAGTGTGCGGTCTGTCTCCTTATTTTTTAGCGCGAAAGGAGCACTGTCTACCATGGCTACCATGCCCGAACTTCGAAACCTGCTTGATTTTGTGCATAAATGCCAGCGGGGATTTAAGGTTCCGCCGAAACTTCAGGGGCAGGTGTGCTATTATATTGAAATACTGCAAAAGTCCGACTTTCTGGATCAGCTTGTCAATTTTTTTTATTTGTTAAAATCACTCAGCAAAGTATTTACTGAACTGGAGCCCCTTTCGGGTGTACAATTGCCCAAAAGGGAAATCTCCAAACCTTTCCGTATTGAAAAGCTATGTAAATTTTTGGAGGAGCATTTTAAAGAGAATATCAGTTTGGATGAAATCGCTGAAAAAGCAAATCTGACACCGCACGCCTTCTGCCGCTATTTTAAAAACTGTACGGGAAAGACATTCATCGCCTATTTGAATGAACTGCGTATCCGCGAAGCCTGTAAATTATTGGGTTTAGGAAGGCACGATTCGATCTCTTTAATAGCCTACGATGCTGGCTTTAATAGCATCACTAATTTTAACCGTGTTTTCCGGAATATATTAGGGGTATCTCCCAAGATATACGTTCGCAACTACCGGAATTACCTATACGATTAACGGACTTTTTAATCATTTTTGGCTATTTGATCCCATGTGGTAGAAAGTCGCTCAATTTCCTGCGCGATTTCGGCTCTGATTCAATTCCGTCTAACCATAACAGAAATATTTTTACTGTTATGGTTAGACGGAATTGCTGTTTTATGCACTATGCTGCAATCCTACACCTCGCAATAGGCCTCTTTTTCTTTTGTTAAAATGTTAGAATGAGTGGGTAAGATCTGACCGAAAATCGCTACCCCGAAGTACTAATTTTGTTACAGAAAGAAGAACTAATCAATTTTTTAACATGCTGTTACAGCCTTTTTTGCAAAAGGAATCCATTTATCCCAGGGATAGATGTGTCATTGACAGTATGCTAAACTGAACACCTGCTTAACGAAATTATGACTATGTATGAAAATCTTCCAAAAAAATGCTTAACAGGTATTTTTATGTTGCTGCTGTTGGTCTGTCAACAGCTGTATGCGCAACAACAGAGAACGGTCACGGGGATCGTTAAAGATGAAAAAGGTATACCTTTGTCCGATCTGAGTATCTTAGAGAAAGGCATCCGCAATGCCACCAAAACGGATGCGGGCGGTAAATTCAGCCTACCGCTAAAATCGACAAATCCAACCCTGATTTTTAGTTACGTCGGTTATGTGCGGCAAGAGAAACAGCTGCGTACCGGTGAAAATACACTGCAGATCACCATGAAGGAAGATGGAACGGGGCTTGATGAGGTGGTCGTCATGGGCTATCAGGATGTACAGCGGCGGAAGACGACCGGTGCTATTGCTACCGTAAAAGGGAAGGATTTTGAAAATACACCTTATGCCACCTTCGATGCCATGTTGCAGGGACGTGTGGCCGGTCTGACGGTGTTGAGCACTTCGGGCGAACCGGGTACCAATAACATTGTCAATATCCGCGGAACGAGCAACCTCGGGCTAGCAGATAACCAGCTGCAGGCGCCTTTATATGTGATCGACAATATTATCTACGACGTGAGTGATATACAGGCCGCTTATGGGAATGCGAGTCCGTTGCAGGCCATTAATCCCAACGACATCGAATCGGTCGATATCCTAAAAGATGCTTCGGCATCGGCCATTTATGGCGCCCGTGCTGCCAATAGGGTCATTATCATCAAAACCAAACGTCCGGCGCAGGGTAAACCCGAAATACGGATCTCGGCATACAACGGAGTTTCCAGCCGTCCGGCCATGAAGCCCATCACCGTTGGGGCTGCCGAGCGCAGGCTGAAAATGAATCTGCTCTATCAGGGTGGGTCTTATGACTGGTTCAACAATGGGTCCATTAGCCCCATGTTGACCGATAGTTTAAATCCGGCTTTTAACAACAATACCGATTGGCAGGGTCTTTTTCTGCAGTCGGCCAATATCAACAATGTCAATGTGAGTATTGGTGCCACTATGGAGAAATTTTTATACCGTTTCTCGGCACAGCGCTATTATGAGCAAGGCGTAATGATGGGCTTTGAAAATGAAAACCTAACGCCGCGCCTGATGTTACAGGCCAACCCGACGGACAATTTCCAATTTGAAACCAACTTGTTCGCAGGATTTACTAAAGCAAAACATGGTTCGGGTGACGATACGAAATATCCATTTAGTACTTGGGGATTTCCTTCTTCTTTCTATCAGATTACAGACGTAGATGAGCAGATCTATACCGGGCGCTACGATGGCATGATGGACCGCGATAACTCCTTCAGCTTAAATGGAAATTTCGCCGGAACACTCAAAAAGTTTCTGATCAACGGCCTGACCCTGCGCTCGCAGTTCTCGTTTAATGTCAATAACAATACCCGCGATCTCTTTCGTCCCGTATTGCTTACAGGCTACAGAAACTTTGCACAGAACTGGACGAACCAAAATAAGCGCTGGGAATGGGAAACCTATTTTAACTACATAAAGAGCATTCAGAACACCCATAATTTTAGTGCCGTTTTGGGAACCGGTATCGAACGCAATACCTCCAATAATAGTTTAATGTCCGGCTATAACGATAATGGAACTTATGTGAAAACCGTAACCGGTATCCCTTCCGGGCCTGATCTCTATGCGACGACTTCCATCAGCGAGCGCTCACGCGTCTCGGTATTCGGTCGTTTTGGCTATGATTATAAGGACAAATACCTGCTTTCTGCAAGTTACCGGATGGATGCCTCGTCGCGTTACAGCAAGGATAACCGCTGGGGTATTTTCCCGTCCATATCTGCCGGCTGGGTACTTTCGGAAGAGCCTTTTTTCCAGGGAGCCAAAAATGCCATATCCTTTTTCAAAATAAGGGGTAGCTATGGTATTACGGGGCGCGACCCGGGTTCGTACTACGCACGCTATACAGGACTGACTTTTGATGCATCTTATGCAGGATCGGTGCTGGAAAATGGTATTGCCGGTTCGGTACTCTCGTATAACGGTAAGCCGACAGTATCTCCTAATTATGCGGCAGCGGCAACATCACCGACGATCCGATGGGAGCGCTCACCGCAGTTTAATGCCGGATTCGATATGAACCTGCTGCACGACCGAGTTACGGTAACTGCCGATTTTTATGTGCGCGACTCCAAAGAGTTGGTTTACGATCTGACGATGCCCGCTACTTCGGGATATAGCACCGTCTCCAATAATTTTATCAGTGTGAGAAACAGTGGTGTGGAAATGACGATTATCTCCCGAAATATGGCTCCTTCGTCGGCATTCCAGTGGACGACCAATTTCAATATGGCTTATAATAAAAATTATGTCACCAGCCTGCCGGATGGTGGAAAGGAAATACAAGTGGGACCACCCTGGATGCAACGCGCCCTGAATGTAGGCCAACCTATTTTTCCATTCAAGGTATGGGATGTGGATGGCGTATATGCGACCAATGCTGACGTGCCTGTCGATCCATTGACCGGAAGAAGAATAGCGCACTTTAATCGGTCGGTCCTTTATCAGGCTGGCGATCCGCGCCGAAGGGATGTCAATGGGGATTATGTGATCGATTACAACGACAAAATTGATATGGGAAATCCAAATCCCGACCTCGTAGGCGGTTTTATCAACCAATTTTCCTACAAGAATTTTAGCTTATCCACACTCGTGAGTTTTGTCTTTGGACGCTCTTTGTGGAACGGATACCTGTCGGACAAATTACAGGATGCCGGTTCATCTGCCCTTTATTCGACTTGGGGAACAAATTCGGCTATTGCAGGCGATTTTAAGCCCAGCGACTTCTGGATGAAAGACGGCGATCAGACCAAATACCCGACTTTGTTTCGCAATACGGTAGACAACTGGCACATCGCCAACAGCACGTTTGTGGAAAATGCCAGTTTTGTACGCCTGAAAAATATTCAGCTGAGCTACACATTCCCGCAGGCCATGATTAAGAAACTTAAGTTGAAAATGCTCCGCATTTATGGGGTCGTGGATAATGTGGCTGTTAAGTCCTGGTCTTCTGTGCCGGACCCTGAAGCAGTGGAAGCCAATGGTTATTCAACGGGTAACGGATATCCGATCCCGAAGAAATGGACAATAGGCTTGGATGTTACCTTTTAATCATGTCAGTTCCATCGGATAACGGTGGCTTAAAATTATTTAGAGATGAAAAGAAAAATATTGTTTTTAATGCTGAGTGCTTTCATGTATCTCGCTTCAGGCTGCTCCAAGTTTCTGGACATTGAGCCTGTCAGTTCGGCAACCGACGAGAACTTCTGGAAAACGCAGGAAGATGCCAATAGCGCAACCAACGCCATGTATGCGCTGCTGCGCAAGGCCCTAAATCAAGCCAACGGTATGGCCTACTATGCCTATGGCGATTTGCTAACGGACGAAATTACTTCTTCGACCAACGCAGACTTTAGTCCGATTGTCAATATGCAGCTCAACACGGCTGTAGCAGCTTCGGAAACTTGGCGGCCCGCGTATCAGCTGCGGCGCTATGATGTCTTCTATCAGGCCATAGATCAGGCCAACCGCGTTATCCAGAGGCTCCCTAAGATGGACGAAAATGCCTTTGACAATGTATCGACCAGGGATTACTATATCGGCGAAGCTTACTTTGTGCGTGCATTTGCCTATTTCTATATGGCGAGGGTATGGGGAACAGTGCCGATTATAACAGAATCTGTGGTGCCCATCGATGCTGTAAATCTGGCTGCAAGTAAAGAGAGTGATGTGCTGGATCAGAGCCAGGCCGATTTAACTAAAGCGTTGACTTTACTGAAATGGAGCAATATCGACCAAGATGATTTTGCATTGCGTGCAAATGCCGGAGCAGCGCTTGCCCTGCAGGCGCATCTGAGTGCATGGCGCGGTGAATATGCGGACTGCATCGAGGCCGCTAAATCGGTATTGGAAAGCGGCGAGTGTTCTTTTGTGGGAAGGGATAGTTTGAACTACCGTAGTATTTATCAGGGAAAATCCAATGAAGGTATTTTTGAAATCTCCCAAAATAGTGAAAACGAAGGCACAAGCTCGGGAATAGGATACTTTTCGCTAGCCGGGCCTTATTTTCGGTCTTTAACAGATCCAATTTTAAGAATCAGTCAGGATTATATTAAAACGCTCTTTAAAGACAGCAACGATAAACGATTTAAAAGTGTGTTTGATATTGCTTATAACAGTAACTATGCGCTGTGCACAAAATATGCGAATGTTAAGTTTTCGAGTAATGCGTCAAATGCCAATGCGATATTTAAAAATAACATCATCATCTTTCGCTATTCCGACATTAAGCTGCTTATGGCAGAGGGATTGGCCGCAACAGGTAAAAATAGCTCCGCAGAAACCATCTTAAATGAAATCCGCACGCAAGCTGGACTGCCTGCCTACACAAACGAGGAACCGCTTATTGAGGCCATCTTTAGTGAAAGAGCGCGCGAACTGTTTCTGGAAGGTCATCGCTATTACGATCTCGTGCGGTTGTATAAACACTTCAATGTCTATAAATTTCCGGAAGGCAAAATGAACCAGGCGCAATTTAATGCGAAGAAATACCTTTGGCCATTTGATCCATCGTTGTTGTCTACCAATCCGTTGCTGAATCAGACACCATACTGGGGAACTGTCAATATGTAAACCACTAAACCTGAAAAAATGAAAACCTTATATCGATTTGCGTTGCTGCTGGCTTTTGGACTGACCGTGATCGGTTGCAAGAAAGCAGCTTATCTGACGGATGACGGCCTCCATACAGCCGAAGTCAATCTGTCTACTTACGACTATCTGGCGGCTCATCCCAATGGGATGTTTGATACCCTGCTGCTGGTGATTGACCATTTTAAACTCAAAGACGAAATCAACAAGGCGAAAACCTTTTGGGCGCCTTCGGATTATTCGGTCAACCGTTATTATAAACAGAAGGCAGACTCTGTAAAGTATGTGGACGAAAATGCACAGTATTCTTTTGACCAGTTTCTCAACGAAATCCCTGTAGATTCGGTCAGGGCATACATCTACAACGATGCCCCTTACAATTTGGAAACGGCCAGCACAGCGTATACGACGATCAGCAATGCGGCCAATGTGGGTGGATTTTTCTATCATAAGCAAAAGCAGCCCAAAGCAGCCTGGTCCTCACAGCCCGTTTATTACCTGTACTACGTGAAAGTGCGTGGCGAGGCCGATCAGATCAGTCCAGACGGTATTGTGACGGTCAAAGAAGATGATCAGGCGGATATGCGAGTATATTGTCAGACAACCGGGATAAAAATGGCTTCAGGAACAACGCTGAATGTATTGGCCAATACACATACGTTTATCGGCGATTTTGTGCCGCGGATCCTCACGGGGCCTAAAATTGTAGAAACTGGTGCTACACTGACTTTTACCTACGACCTGAGCATTAAATACGATGCCGCCGGTTATACTGGCACCACAGTAGACGTTTTGCTTCCGCGTTTAGCACGCTTTTATGGCGTAGAGAGTGGGGCAATATCCGCATTGGTAGGCAAGGACATCACCTATTATGCCGTGCAGCCTGATGGTAACTTAAATGCAAACAGTACCGCGAACGCACCAGGACACTGGTTCGATGCCAAAGGGCAGACCTGTTCGTGGGGTGCCGATGCACGCATTGTATCTGAGCTGGCAACCTCAACGATGACCTTTAATATACTGCAATATCCAGGGCAAACAACGGTGGGTAGTACCTATACGGTACGACAATCCCTCGTGTACAAGTCGAAAACAAAGGGTGATTTGAATGCTGTTTTTGTATTCAACATTAAGATCAAATAAATTATGAACCTATCAGGGTTGATTCCTTTGCTGTGCTGAATCAACCGGATGGTTTCGTCACACATGAAAAAATAAAACAGATGAAAAAACGAAGTTTTATAATCGGCTTAGCAGGTTTATCCCTCGGGCTATTGGATTCCTGCAAGAGTGATCAAATAGGTTATTTAAGTGAAAATATACGCTATAATGTGGAGAATCTGCAAGTCAATCAGGGGGCAGTGGTGTACACGGATGCCATTGTTGCCAATGGAAGCACAACCCCGCTGACCGTAAATCTGCTTGCGGTAAGGAACAAGGAAACCGGCGAGCTCTCAACAGAATTTTCAAAAGAACATGAGATATCCACCTACCTCGCTGAGATCACCTGGCGGGATACCACCCTGGAACTGTTGAATGCCAAGATCGGCAAAGCTAAATATCCACCGATGATGCTCAATGCGACCGGTGGTCGCGTGGGTTTTACACAGGCGACGCAATTTGTGACCCCGGGACAATACACGATCGATGTGGAGGTGAGCAATGTCGCCGGACAGAAAAAATTTAAGAATATACTGAACTTTAATGTCATCGGTGCTAAGAAGGAAGATATTTTATTTAAGTCGTGCACGAGTTCGGACTACGGGGCCGAATCCAATTTTCTACCGTATACAGACTATGAGATCGTCGTAGAGCATCAGGCGGAAGGAGAAAACAAAATTGTATATCAATGGGAAGATAAAAACGGCAAGCCCTTCAATCCTAAAAAAGGCGAGGTCATCAAACGTGGGGACCGGCCGACATTCAAAAATTGGTCGCCTTACTATCCGGAGGAAGTTACCGATACGGGCTTGGTGTATCGCTATCCAGATGTTTCGGGTCTGGTGTATCCCATCATGAACGGTACTTATGTAGGTACAGAATTTTGGTCGGGTGATCCCATTTCTTATTACCGTATTGTTGGTACGGCGACTACGCTGGGACGTAATCTTAACCCCGTATCGACCATTAAATTCTACCGAAGTGGTACCTATACCGTTCGCTTCCGTTTTTTGACCATTACACATAGTTGATCTCTACCTATTAAACGCTCAAATGATGAAAAGTATCGTATTGCATAAAGTCCTGCTGACGCTGGTTTCAGCACTTGTTTTCCTTTCGCAGGGATGCAGCAAAAAAGAAGTAGCGCTTCCTGTCGAGGAAGAGGTCACCACGCCGCCCGTTACTGTGGGAACAGATTCTTTGAAGATTTATAAGCCCAAAGAATTTGAAGGCATGGATTATAACGATAAAGGGAGCAAATGGTCCTATTCGCGCAGCCGTCAGTCGGAGCATTTTATCGTGTTCTGGGGTGCAAGTTATGGGAAGAACGATCCCAATGCGAACACCGTACCTGAAGAATATCGCGTCGATATTGATGATCTTTTGGCCAAGGCCGAACAGTTCTACGCATTGAACGTCGGCACGCTGAAGTTTGCAGAACGCAAAGTGAACCGATCCAATCTGGATAAATACAAAATGATGATTTTTGTGCATTATACGACAGAATGGATGGCGTATGGCGGCGGTTACGACGATACAATAGGGGCACTGTGGATTAATCCGGCGACTTGTAAGCCGGTAGGTGCCGTGATTGCACACGAGATCGGGCACAGTTTTCAATATCAGGTATTTGCAGATTTGAAAGGCGGACATGGATTTCGTTACGGCTACGGCGGAACCAGCGGCAACGGGTTCTGGGAGCAGACCGCGCAATGGCAGGCCTACCAAACCTATCCCGCACAGGCATTTTCGGGAGCCGATTTTCCCGTCTATACCGAAAATTATCATCGTCATATTCATCACGAGAAATATCGTTATGCCAGCTATTTCATCCATTGGTATTGGACCAGCAAACATGGGATCGATATGATTGGCCGCATCTGGCGCGAAGCTTTAAAACCCGAAGATCCGGTGCAGGCTTATATGCGTATAACGGGTATCGATGTGAAGCAGTTCAACAATGAAATCTATGATGCGGCGGCCCACTTTGTGACCTGGGACCTGAACAGCATCCGGGAGTATGGGAAGAATTATATCGGTAAGCTGACGACCAAATTTACGCGTCAATCCAACGGTAGTCTTCGCGTTGCCTATGATCGTTGTCCGGGTACTACGGGGTACAATGTGATTCCGCTGGAAGTTCCGGCTGCGGGAACCCAGGTTTCGGTAGCTTTTAAGGGACTGCCAAATGCTGCTGGATTCAATCCGGTGGATGCCAGCCGTGCCGGATGGCGCTATGGTTATGTGGCATTATTGAAAGACGGCACGCGGGTATATGGTGATCGGACGGAGGGCACGGAGAATACGATAGCGTTTACTGTTCCGGCCAATTGCAGCAACCTCTGGTTTGTGGTCACTGGTGCCCCCTCTGTTTACCAGCCACATGCCTGGGATGATGACGACAGCAACGATGAGCAATGGCCTTACGAAATCAAAATTCAGGGTACAACGGCTACGGGATACAATGAGGTGAGCAGTCAGCCGAAAGATATCGCATTGAATTATGACCTGAGCTTCCCGGCAGATGCTACAGGGTATTCGGGTACGCAAGTAAGCGTCAATGCAGCGCAGCTAGGGGAGGCCTTGGCCATACCTTCGGCAGACCTGGCGGGTTTGATGAGCAGTGGAAAAATTAAGTTCTATGCCGTGGAGCCGAATGGAAGTTTAAATCCCAACAATACGGCCACGGGTTACGGGCATTGGTTTACGCCTGCCGGGGCCGTCACCAACTGGGGCGCTAGTGCGGGCTTGTTTTCGGAATTTAACGCAAGTACGATAACGTTCTCGATCGGACAATATCCGGGAGCTCTGGCAGCTGGAAAGAAATATACCATTAAGCAGGCACTGGTGTATACGTACGAAGGAGCGAAAACCGTGCAGGCGACGTTTACATTTAATGTGAATGTGAAATAAGAGTTAGTTGGAACCGCTAGATTAGGTGATGGTTCATATGTTTATGTTTATTTAAGTGAAGGCCACGTCGGGAGATGTGGCTTTTTTAACTGTTGACTTTTTCATTTTCCTAAGTCCAAATACGGTCATCATTGCATTTTCCATGCTGTTTATTCCGAAAAGGGTAATAAGTTTGCGGAGGAGATAAGGAAGGAGTTCTAACGACCTTAATGCGACAACTCAGTAGAAAAAGGCTCCTTGAATCTGATGATCGGAAGTGTAGAGAATTTTGTAAATTAACCGCTATGAAGTATAATCATTTGTTTCCAACCGAGGGTGGACAAAATTTAATTATCCAAGTCATTTGATTTATATTATCTTTATTATATCTCGTCATCGGAAAATAGCGGCGAAGCGTTAATTTTTTTTAATTGGATTTTTGCAGATGATAATAAAGTAGTTTATTGCAGTTACACTATTGACACTGTTATCCAGATTGATCCGGAGATTGTTGAAGAACAACAAGAAATTAATCAGATAATAGCAAACTTAGCAATAGGAAAATAGTTGGGATTGATCCGGAATGATCTGAATAAATATGTTAAAATTTATATTGATAGCGTTCATCGTTTTAAGCTCTTGTTCTAGAAATAAGAATACAAAGCGCATTGATTCAAGGATAATTTATGAAATGGCTTATGATGACAGAACAACGCCCTCAAGATTTGATTTTGACTTTTTTGTTCGATGCAATAATGGCAAAGTCGCTATGATTAATGAACCTGCATTGTGGGGAATTCATCGTGAAAATCCGAAAAACTTGTCTTATGAAAAGTTTTTGGATTTAGCTTTGAACCAAAAAATAGAGGTAGATGATACGCGTATTTTAAGTAGCGCTGATTGTTTTTTATTGGATTCCAAAGTAGCTAATTATTATAAAAGTCATAATTTAGAAGATTTTCTACTCGAATACTTCACCAAGGAAAATAGTGGTTGGAGACTTAAAGATGGATATGCTAAATCACAGCTCATGTCTATAAGTTACTATTGCTTTATCAATAATAAATTTTTGCAGTTTGATGATTATATAGGGATTTATATCCTTGTTGAGCCAAATGAACTGTTTTCAAGAAAAAAGATAATAATATCTAAGTGCTCCACGGCTTTGAACAATAAGGTGCTGGAGAATTTAATCAGAAATTACGGTCACTAGGATGCTGCAACCCAGCTTGAAGAGCTATCATCCTTGTTTCCAGGTTGCAGTCATAGTGAAGTTCTTTTTCTATCGTGTCGGAGAGAACGTTGTTATGCAGCAGGACTTCTATGATATCTTTTCTGTGAAGCGCACAATTCATTTTGCTATACAGGATTTCAAGGGGATTTTTACAGGATTTGGTGTTGTTTTTTTTGAAAATAGCTGTGTATATCCCTGCCAATCGCTCAATTTCGTGTTCATTTTTTGCCTTTTCGGCGATTTCGGTCAGTAGCTTCGAGTCGCCACTTCTGTAATTAGAAATCAGCAATTCTAAATAGTCAATCGGATTTTTGGCTGTTTGTATTTTCTCCAGAGCAAAGTCTCTAATGGCTTTGCTTTTTAGATGTTTTAGTGCATTAAGGGCATTTTCAGCTATGCTGTTTTTGCCTGTTCCCTTTTGTTTAGCAAAGTCTAAAATGAATTGGCTATCATAAGGAAATTTGTGAAAGTCAAAAATATCCAAAAGGCGTTCAATATTTCCCTGGTCCGTTTCTTTCAAAAGATGCTTTGCAATGGTGTTTATCTCTTCTTCTGTTAGCTTTCTCATTCTTGCAAAAGAAATCCGGGCTTTGCTATTTAACACTTCATCAATGATGTCTTTGTATTTTTGGGGTTTTGTCCGCTGTGTTTTCTGGTTTATTTCTGTTCGCTGTATGTTGTCAAGGTAAAATCGAATGAACTTATTGGTTTGGGCTTTCTTTTTAAGTTCTTCAGCAACCTGTATGCTTTGGTTTTCTGCTTGAAAATGCCGAATGATGCCATCGTCTTGCCAATCGTCAGGGTGTTGTTCAATGTGTTTTCCAAATTTCTCGGCTACGTAAAATAAGCCGTTTAGTCCATCAAGTTCTAGTGTTTCATGAGCGCCGACCCAATCAGCGCCGACGATCGGATTGTTTAAAAACCGGTCATAAATAGCTTGTTTTGCCTCGGTGTCATTTTGCTGCGCGTAAAGTTTTGCCAGGGCAAACAAATGTGTCAGATTCCAGGTGTCATCCTGTTCTTTTGCCAAGCCCTGCAAAACGGCTTTACGGATTTTGTCTTTTTGTTTTGAAATAGAAATAATCTCAAAAATATAAGTTGCCCGGTCACCTTCAGACTGTCCGTCATAGGCGAAAATGTTTAATGCGCCTTGTATAATTTGATTTGAAAAGTCAATTTCAGGATGCTCTTTTACAATCAGATATGCTTCACCTGTTCCGCGTTTCAGTACATGTAGAAATTGTCGTTTTAGGATTCTTAAATCGGGCATAATCGAAAGAGTGTCGTTTCAACAGGCTTAAGGATTATGGATAAGCGGATCACCGATTATTCTCTTCAGCGATGATTTCGTCGATCTCATTACATATCCGCTGTATCGGTTTTGTAAAATAGTGCTGTGCGAGCTCCACCTTTTTTTCTTTACCATCTTCATTTCGATAACGGGCGTGAAGCGATACGCTCACGGTGATGAGGCCGTACTGCTTGAGTTTATGGATTGTAAATCCCTGTAGGCTTTCCAGCGGAACAGTCACCTCTTTGCCTAAAAGTCCCTTGCGGACGCGCATTTCCCTTCTGTCCATGTCAATGATAAAATAGGCTCTAAGCAGGGAAATCATCAAGATTACGACAACTCCCAGCATCCACCATTTGAAAGGGGATTCCGGCATTTTGATGAACCCAACTAGGGTCATAATAGAAAATATAGCAACCAAAGGAACATAGGTTCCTAATTGGGGTTTCATTTTGTACTCGTTTCCGTTTCTGTCGAAGTTTTTCATGTGCTTATCGCTAATTTTGCCATATCAATCGTCCAATCTGCTGAAGCGGTTAGGATCGCCAACTGGTATATTATATTATCAACTATGGAGAATATAATTATTTGTTGGTGAATTGAGCTAGATCTTCAGTAATGGTTACAATTTTTATTTCCAAGTAAATAAAGTTATATATTTGCTTCAGTAAAAAAAAGGCCAAAAAAAACACTTCATTCTTTAATTCTGGATCATTTAATGTGAGTATGATTTCTGAGAGAGGAACAAGTATGAAAGTGATTTATAGTAGACTAGCTTAACAAAATATGAAAAGAGGTGTGCGAATTGTATCGTTTGGGTTTTTATTATTAATCATTGAATATATCATTTGTGTCCTTTTATTTTATATTGAGCCTTATTTTAGGCATGATAGTCAACTAAACCTTGAGTATGCAATAAGAGGAGCTAATGAGGTGAATTGTTTGTTGAGTATTTTCTCCGATTTTTCATTGTAATTGAAAAGTTTTAAAAAACACGTGACTACATGACTACAAAATAAAAGGACAAAGCGCTTTGTATTAAGTCACATATGTAGATATATTTTAATCACAAAAAACAATTTCTTAACTACGTTGTTTTAATGCTACTAAGGTCTATAATATATGAAATTAGATATGTACAAAAACAAGATCAACTACATTATATATGTGTTTTCTTATTGTTAATGTATAGAATTTAAAAGCATCCTAAGCTGAAATGAGAAATCTATTCGTGTCATTTCAAATCAATCAGCAAGAATGAATTTATAAATTAAAAACACTCATATTATGTCACTATTTGATAATTTAAAACTTACAGCAGAGCTTATTAAAGCAAATTTATCCGAAGGAATTGAAGATGGTTACGATCATTCTACCACTTCGGCAGGTAGAAAAGGATTGCGTTCGGGTCGTGTTTCAGAGCTTACCGCTATGGCAGATTTGAAACCAGGAGGTGCAGACAACCTGCGTAAAATCATGGAAATTGCCAACGGAAACCTGAAAGGAGCAACCAAAGTAGGTACGCTTCACGATTTGAGAATTGTATTGTTCGATGATGATAAAAAAATTCTTTTCTGTACCGCTTATGACGGCGATTGGGATGCTTATATCAACGACTTCGCTACAAAAATTCCACAGTTGATGGACATTATTTTTGGGAATATCGAAGGCTGGCCGGGTATCAAAGATCCTACGATTAAAGATTTTATTTTAAGCAAACAAATCACGGCTACAGGTTGGTATGTGGGGGTTCCGCACTTAACGGTGAATGATATTCGCAGAAACGACAAAATCATCACTGGTCTAAATAAAGCTATTGACGACGCGAACAAAATTGAAAAATAACCCTACTAAATAGATTCATTATGGCAATAGATTTCTTAAAAAGAATTTTCAATAGGGATAAAGTCAATATAGCATTAGAAGAAATTCAGGCTTTGGTACTCCGAAGCAGACCAATTCCTTATTACGGTACAGTGGCTCTTTTGGAGATTAAAGATGCGACTAACGCAAAACAGACGTTGAAAAACCTAATTCCTTTGGTGAATTCAGCAGAAAATTGGGATCAAAATGACGGCTCTTCGGTTTCTATTACCTTCACCTATAAAGGATTGGAGAAAATTGGCCTTCCCAAAGATTCTTTGGATTCTTTTCCTGAATCTTTCAAGGAAGGAATGGCTAAAAGGGCTGGTTTTTTAAATGATATCGGGGTTAATGATCCTAAAAATTGGGAGAGGGATTTCAAAAATGCCAACATCCATATTGCGGCAGCTATTATTGCCAATAACAAAACCGATTGGAAGGCAAAATTTGAAGAGTTTAAATCCAAATTACACGATAGTTCTGGCGTTCAGGTTTTAATTAGTCACGATTTTGGGGCGACCGAAGAAGTGAAAAATGTCTTTGGATTCCGCGATGGCATCAGCAATCCCGAAATTGAAGGCAGCGGTATTGATGTTCCTCCAGGTTTTGATAGACCCTTGAAAGCTGGCGAATTTGTGTTGGGCTACCCTGGCGAAGGCGACATTACGAAACCGTATCCGCAACCCGATGTTTTGGGCAAGAACAGCTCGTTTATGATTTTTAGAAAATACCAAAGTCAAGTTGCCGATTTCAATAAATACATTCAAGAAAATACCAATTCTGCCGAAGAGGGCGAACTTTTGGCTGCGAAAATGGTGGGACGTTGGCGAAGTGGTGCTCCGCTGGTTTTGTCGGCGGATAAAGACGATAAAGAGCTTGGTGAGGATATGAACAAGAACAATCATTTCTCTTTCAAAGGGGATGAAGATGGTAAAAAATGTCCTTTCAGTTCGCATATCCGAAGAATGAATCCTAGAGATTCCAAATCATTTGTGTTGGAAGATGAGCGTCTGCACCGCATTATTCGACGTAGTGTGACTTTTGGGGACATTGTTCCACCAGAAGTTACCAAGGATGATGGCAAAGAGCGGGGTCAATATTTCATGGGTATCAGTGCTGATGCGATGGGAACGCTTGAATTTTTGCAAAAACAATGGGCAAATGATGGGAATTCTCAGAATTTGGGAACCGAAAAAGACCCAATGATTGGCGTTCAGGATAAAGAGGGATTGTTTACGATGCCTGCCGATCCATTGGTGAAAAGATACCGTGGTTTGCAAACGTTCAACTTAGTAAAAGGTGGTGAATATTGTTTTATTCCGAGTATTTCCGCTCTAAAATGGATCAGTGAATTGTAACAGCTAAAAATGTAAGCATGAGCGAAAATATAAAATACAGCTATGATTTAGAAGAAATTCCTGCGAATTTTGACAAATATATAGCTAAGATTAATAAAGATATTCAAGATTATATCAGAAATACGCCTGAGATTAGTAAAATAGCACACCATACGCGTGATGCGCATGCCAATGGCTATGCCGCACTAAAAGCAGAGGTTGAAATTTTAACCAATCTACCCGAAGAACTGGCTCAAGGCATTTATAAGCAAGCTGGAAAATACGAAGCTGTCGTGCGGTTTTCGAACGGATCATCTCGTGTGTTGCCCGATAAATTAAGCGGAAATGCACAGGGTTTTGCGTTGAAAATTTTTGGTATTAAAGGTAAAAAATTAGCTCCGGGTGAGGAAGATTCACCTAATGTTGATTATAATTTGATTAATAATCCAGTGTTTTTCTGCAACACGGCAGCACATTATGTGTTTATTTCGAAGTTATTTTTACAGCTAAACGATTTCTTTGAAAGAGGTGCTTTGGGTAAGTTGGAATTTGCCACTTTATGGGTGACTGAAAACAAAAAAGCTTTCCCAAATTTTGAAGCATTAAAGGAATTGGGCGCTTTAAAAACATTTGAAAAAATCCCTTCTATAAACAGTTTTTTGTATGAATTTTACAGTATGGGTGCTGTTCGTCATGGCGATTATATGGCGAAAATTCGAATTGCACCTACTGTCGAAACTCAAAATCTTATTACCGAAAAAGATATTGATATAGATAGTGCCGATTGGCCTTACCGCAAGGGGATTATCAAAGAAATTGCGAAAAACGATTTGACTTTTGAATTGCAAATTCAGTTGTGCAAAGACCTAAAAAAGATGCCGATTAATGATCTGACCGAAGAATGGTCGCAGGAATTATCGCCTTTTCAAACGGTTGCAAAAATTAGAATTCCGAAACAACAGGTTCCTGTAGATGGCAATTTTGATGTGATGGAAAATTTATCTTTTACACCATTCCGCACGTTGGAAGAAAATGCGCCTATAGGCAATTTGCAAAGAGCAAGGCAATCGGCATACGTCACTTCTTCCACGGCAAGGCACGATCTTAATCATAAAAAAAGAAGAGAGCCAACGAATTTGCAAGAAGCCTTTGACCCTAATTTTTATAAACTTTAATTGTCGTACAAATGAATTCAATAAAAAAATCACCGTAGCGGGTAGTGGTGTTTTGGGTTATCAAATCGCTTTTCAGACTGCTTTTCACGGTTTTGATGTTACCGTTTATGACATCAATGCGGAGATTGTAAATAGAGCAAAATCAAAATTTGATGATTTAGCAAAAAATTATCGTATCGATATTCAAGCTACCGATGCACAAATAGCAGCGGCAAAGGAGCATTTGAGCTATACGAGTAATCTGGAGGAAGCGCTTAAAGATGCCGATTTGCTTATTGAAGCTATTCCAGAAGAAATCCAAATAAAAAAGGATTTTTACAAACAGGCAGCGCAATTGGCTGCTGACAAAACGATTTTTGCAAGTAATTCTTCTACCTTATTGCCGAGTCAATTTGCAGATAGTACGGGTAGGCCACAACAGTTTTTGAATCTACATTTTGCCAATCAAATATGGTTGCGCAATACAGCTGAAATCATGGCACATCCTAAAACGGATGAAAATATCAAGAAAGAAATTATTTAGTTTTCTAAAGATATCGGTATGGTGCCTATTGTCGTGAATAAGGAATATATATTGTCTCTGACCAGTTCAGGAATTCCCAAACTTTGCGCAAGCTGGTTAAAATCTGAACGTTTTATTTTTCGTTTACGACCACCCAATGTGAGAGCCATATCTTCCTTATCTTTTGGATAGATTAAGTTAACATTGATGAGATCATATGCTGGAGATAATAAAACACCATGATTCGTATGCATGAGTGAAAAATTCTTGAGATGCATGTCGTTATTTCCAGTTAAAAAGCTAAACAGTACGAGCCTAAAATATTTGATTGCATCTAATCCGGTGTTGGAAGCAAATTGCTTGATGATTTTTCCTACGCGTTCATAGGAGCTATTGTATTTTTGCTCGGTCATAAGCTGCGATAATTGACATAAATCTTCAACGTGGATTTTTTTGCCCTTCTTACGGTCAAATCGTTTTGTAATGTAGGCCAGTTCTCCTGTGGAAGTTCGTATTAATGCGTGTTTTGCTGTTTCTATCTTAAATAACGCTGCGAGGTGCATCGTTAGATCTTCTACTTCTGGCATGAGTAGATATTCTTTTGATTGAGGTTTCAGGATATAATCTCCCGAAAGACCAACTAAGGTAAGTCGCTTACTGCCCTTTTCTCCATTTAGACTGAGTGATATTTTTGGCTGTACGCCAGTTATTGCCAATCGCTCAGCTACAGTAACTTCGCCTAATTTTTTCAATTTTTCCTGGTCCAACTCCAAATAGGGAACTTGAGTTGTTCCAAAAAACACTCTTGAACATGCTGTATGATAGTCTCCTGTTTCAACTGGTTTATAGCAAAACAAACAATTAGCCATCGTTTTCCGCCTCCATCGGATAAACAGAAACTGCTCCTATAGTGTCTCGACATAGGTTTATCAACAGCGCAAAACGATCTCTGGGATTGATTTTCCAATGCTTTTCACCGATTTCCAATAACCATCCTTCAGGAATTAATCCATCAAAGAACGGAAATAATATATTGCTATAATACGTGTTTTCGGAAATCGGTAAAGTTAGACTGATAGGTTGTGGATCAGTTTTTTTTAGATAATTCTTATCATAACTAAATGAATAACCATGATCTGTCTCAATGAGATATCCTGCCAAGTCATCATGAAAGTATATTTTTGCTTCGCGTGCCATCACTCTTTAATTTGATCAATTACACCAACTTCTTTACCGAATAACGCCAATATGTCATTTATTTTGTCTAAACGTAATGTTTTTTTTCCCTGCTCGAGGTCACGCACAAACCTTAAGCCGACTCCAGCATTCGCAGCTAAATCTTCCTGTGTTAGCTTTAATTCTTTTCGTTTCTGTTTTACAAACACGCGTAATGAATCCATAATTATACCCTATCTGATATAAATATAGTAAATATTCTTAAATTATACTGTATCGGGTATAATTTTTATATTTTTTACATACTTTATACCCGTTCGGGGTGAAAAAACTTCTTTCTGTTGTTTGCAGTAGTCTTCTTAGAAATTCTTTAAGGGTAGTCGTGTTATTTAGACGGAACTTCTGTTTCAAGCGGTTATATCGTGTGAAGCATAAGCGGGATATTTTGAGAAAAAAGTTTATGATGAAGTCGACGTAAAATATAAATAATTTTTTGAACAGCAGAACGTTAACTATTTGCCCAGAGGGCTGTAAACCTGTGTGCTATAAGCGTGATTTTTTCTTTTTAAATTTTCTACCGTACCAAATGTAGAAACCTGTTACCGGCAGAGAGGCACAGATTAAACTTGTTACAAAAGCGATCCACATGCCTGTAGACCCGGCTATTTTTCCGACATGAATATCGTAATTGGAGTTTCGCCATTTCATGCCCAGTGTTTTATCATTTTGTAGGCGTTTGTAGTATGCACTCCCATTCCGAAGATCATAGGCATAGGCATCGGAGGCCGACCACCAGGTATTTCCTTTCGTATAGATATTTACATTAGCTTGAGTAGTTTCGGGAACCAAATTGATCAAAACGCCCTGATGTGTACTGTCCTTTTTCAGAACGTCAGACCATATCAGGTCTAAAAGTGCTACACGTGATTCTGTCACTGGGCTGCCTTGAATTTTTGGTTCTTCTATTTTCGTATTGGGCCGCTTACCGTCCATAAGCCAGTAGATGCTAGTTTCCCACCACTTGAAGGACCAAACCAAACCGGTTGATGCGATGACAATCGCGAACAAAAATGCATAAAAGCCAAGTACTTGATGAAGATCATAGTTGAGACGTTTCCACTTCGCGCTGAAATCTATTTTTAACCGCTTTACAGCTACCTTCCGATTTTTTGGCCACCAAAGGAAAAGCCCCGAAATTAGTGTAATGATAAACAGCAGGACGCTGCTCCCTACGATTGCGCTCCCTACGTCGCGCCGGAGATAAAGGAATTGGTGGATCTGCCTTACAATCCAGAAGAAGTTTGTCTCAACGTCTATTTTTCCTAAAACGCGGCCGCTGTAGGGATCTACGAAAATACGGTCCCAATAGATGATTTCTTTATTTACAAATACACCCCCGACATCGTTCTTTGGACGGCGCTTAAGTGCTTCAAATAGATGAACTTGTCGTTGATCATCTGTAGCAGGAACACGGATAATGGTAATGGTATGATCGGTGACACGCTGCGCATTTGCCTTTAAGACGGAAAGGGGAAGTATTTTCTTGCCTTTCTGTGCCGTTACCGTTACATAACTTGGATGAAATAGGGCAAATAGTTCCTTTTCAAATACATAAATAGCGCCTGTAATGCTTACGATAAAAACCACCAGACCGGACAATAATCCGATCCAGCGGTGTAAAAACAAGATCATCTTTTTTAAAGTCATGCTTAAAAGGTATAGCCTAGTGTAAATAGTAAATTACGTAGTGCACCTGGAAATAGACGGATATAATCGTAACCACCTACCCAATGGGTTTTATTGGTGATATTATTAAAGTTGGCCTGCAATTGTACTTTTCCAATGGTATAATATAATGCTGCGTTCAGTAAACTGTAGGATGGGATGGTCTGGTTCTGGTTAAGGGAAAGGTTTCGCTTATCCACATAATTGGCCCCGACGCCGATTCCCAAGCCTTTTGCTTTTCCGGAAGGAATGGAGAATCTGGTCCAGATGTTTGCCGTATTTTGAGGCGCATTTGGTTTTTGTCTGTTCAGTTCTTCATTATTTCCACCTTCGGTAATCTTTGCATCATTGTAGGCATAGGAGGCAATAACGCTCCAGTGCGGGAGAATTTGACCCTGAATATCAAACTCTATCCCTTTCGATCTTTCTTTTCCGATTTGTTCCATTAAATCTGCATTGTCGGCAGTGGGGGCGGGGTAAAGCGTATTCTTCTGATTGATCTGATAGATAGCTGTACTTGCCTGGAGTTTTCCGTCCAACCAGGCTGTTTTTAATCCAAATTCGGTCATGTCATTTTCGAGTGGATCAAATGGACCTTCGGCATTAGGGTTTGCCAGTGCCGAAGCTGTCTGCGGATTATAGCCTTTTACGTAAGTTCCATATAGATTGATCTGTGGGTTGATGGTGTAAACTGCTCCAAAGCGCGGCAGTATAACATCCTGCAGAAAGTTTTGTTGAAGTCAATATTCCGGTCTCCTTATTCGAGTCATTTTTGACGCAGGAAAGCCCTTTTCTGGCCAAACTTCATATGCTTTTAGAATCGTCGCGATCGGGCATCCTGTTTGACAATTCGGCTTTGATCAGTGTACAGCAGAAAAGGATTATAACCGAGTTGCTCAATTCGGAGCTTGATCAGGAATGGAATCCTTATTTTGTTTTGGTAAACTCATGGAGTTATTGGCGCGAACATTTGACCAGCATAAACTTGGTAATACGGTGTCTCGAACGGATAATAGCCTTAGTACGGAAATGAAAAAACTGATGGCGGAAGCAAAAAGAATAGTAGAAAATAGTTTGACCGATCCGCCATCTTTATCGCAATTGTCTGCTGAATTAGGAACGAATGAAAACTATTTAAAGAAATATTTCAAGCTCTGCTATGGTACAACCATTTATGGGCATTTGACCAAGGTGAGAATGCAAAAAGCTAGGAGCTTACTTACACAAGGAGACCGGCCTATAAATGAAATTTCACGCTTTTTAGGCTATAACAATCCTGCGCATTTCTCAGCAAGTTTTAAGAAGCATTTCGGGGTAAAACCAAAAGTAGTGCAACGTTCTTCAAAAGTCTAAATCTTCTGTTTACCACCCTGTGAGTTGGTCCTGTCCTTTTGAGTATCTGTATCAAGCGGTTTATTTATTCGCCTGTTCACTACGATCCTTGCGTTTTTTGTCTTTTTGTCGCTTACTTCAAACGCCGTTTTGCTAGGGGTGGAGTTTTGGCGATTTTTCCCAAACTCCAAGCAGCCCTTATCGTTAGCCGAAGCTGCTTGAAGTTAAAGATGCTTAAATTAAAGTTTGTCCCACCAGTCTGAAATCTTTTTCTTGACACTCTCGCGGAGTTCCGCACGTTTTTCTTTCCGTTCGGCTTTCTTGGCTTCCCGTTTGGCTTTTTCCGCTGCGTGTTCTTCGGAAGCCGCCTTTTCTACGCGTTCCTGATAATGATCATAGGCCTCATCAACACTCGTCCGGAAGGATCGTCCTTCCAAGGGTTGCAAAGCTGTATCCACGAAATCTGGGCTTGTTTCGTCAACAACAGTAATCACTGCTATTTCCCCCACTTGCAAGCTATTATTGACCTGATCAATAAAATCGGTCGACACAACAAATTCTTCGGTATCCATCGTCGCCCCGATAAATGTTCCGGTAAGTCCGCCCAGCAATAAACCTAGTGGACCGCCCACAATACCGATCAATGCACCGATGGCACCTCCGCCGAGTGTTTTCCAGCCGCCCTCTTCTGTCGCGTCTTTCAGTACGTCAAAACCACCCTGATCTGTTTTTCGGATGGTTATAGACTCATAAATACGAATGTCACTATTGCGGTCGAGATCGGCTAATGTGTGGTTTACCGCGATTGATTTCTCTGTCGAATCAACGATATAAATCAAAATATTTTCCATATGGATTTGAATTTTGTAATGAACATTTTTGTGTTGTAATAAATTTAAATTATTTTTTTTGAGTTGGTCAAATAAAATAATAATATGACTCGGGGGTTATTTATTCGTAATAAAACGAGCTGATCTGAGCAGCTATTGCCTCACGGAACGAAAGTCATAATAAGGGTGGTTTTTTATTTTTAGTATGGACGATAGACTTCCGGATAAATTGTAATCTATTGGTGAAGTTTATGTAAACGAAGGTGTCTGAGTAATAATTCAGGATAATCTGCTTGGACTATATTTGCCCCGTTCTGATGCACTTTGCCAAATTCAGCTGGATCATTCAAAACCAGTTTATCGACATTCCAGAGACTATTGATAAATGTTTTAGTACCAAATTTGTGTACCATCGAATTAATTTCTTTTGTATTTGTCTGATATCAATTTCAGCCATAGCGACTCCCAGAGCAATTCATGATTTGGAATTAGTTATCTCATACATGTAAAGTGTGGATTGATCATCATCGGGCACAAAGTACAGGCAGACCTTTCCGTCAACGACATCGGTGTAAAAAGGATTACTTGTCATAATGCGACCTGTTTTACTTCTTAAGTGGATTGGCAGGGTATAGGTGCTCTGATAGGTATGAATATCCATTAATTGAATGCCCCCGATTACGATGCGCTCCTTTGCGTGGGGATCTTTCAAAAAACTGTTGACCCCGGAGCAAATCATCAAACCTTGACCCACATATTGTCCATCCTGAAAATGAATAAAATGCTGATTATTGTTAGAGATTGATTTTAAATGCCATTTACCACGATCGAGCAATTGTTGTTTCCACGTATAAAACTGCATAGCATCCCAATTGAAACCAACGAGTTCATGTCGATCTCGATCGCAAACAAGGGCTCCAATGGCATCGTCTACCGTAAATTCAACCTTCGCTTCCATGGTAGTCGGATCTATTCTGTAAATCAGCGACCTGCCGTGGGGACGATATTCACAGACTGGGATCCAAATATATTGACCATCAAAATCTATCCCCCCGGGATGATAAACGCTATCTTTTCCTAAACGAAGTTGAGCAATAAGCTCTCCTTTAAAATTAAATTTCATGAGATAGCCCGTTCCCAGGCCGACGGCCTGCTCTTCGTAGATCGGCCGCTGTTTAGCTATCAAAGCTTTTTTTATCGGTATTTGTCTAGTGGCTTACGGGAACTGCTATTGCAGAGCTTTCTTTTTTTATTAATTTTTTATATATAGAGTTAAATTCGTTGTGGTTTTTTGCCTGTATTTTATTAGCTTTATACATTCATTTTTGCTATTTAATTGTTCGCTTGGCCTCCCAATTCGATGTCTCTTGAATAGAAGAATTGAAACTTTTATCCAGTTCTATAAATTATATCATAAGTTATTGCTAGTTAATTTTCATAGATAATGAATCATTTCAAGTTCCAATCTGCTGTATTCATATTTTTGTGTTGGGTGTTTGTTTACCCTGCAATAGCACAGCAGCAGACATTTCCGCAAAAAGAAGATTATTTACAGCTGCTGGAGCGCGCAGCAAAGGAAAATAAGCCGATGTTCTTGGTGGTTCATCAACGGGACGATCAGTTTATTCCTTTTAGAGGCTCTGTTTCAAAAAAAGCAAAAGATATCCTCAGTACGCAGTTTGTGTCGGGAATTGTTCAGGTGGATCGGGATGAATTTGACCATCCGTTGCAACGGGCTTTCTATTTGAACAAACCGATGTACCTTGTTACTGATAAAGATGGGATTCCTATTTTACGAATAGACAAGGCGGTTGATGGGGGAGATGAGCTGGAAAGACTCATAGACTCGGCAAATACGCTTGCAAAAGCTGAAACTCTCGGTAAGCTTATAGCAGAATATCGAAAGGGGATCCGTCAGCAGTCCTTGCTGAACAAAATACTCCGCTATAATCAGACATTTGATCAATATACAGACCAGCAACTGTTGAGTGACTATATAGCACAGCTGACGATAGAGCAATTGAATAATTTTGAGACGGTTGTTTTTTTATTGAGCTGTGGCCCTGTATATAATAGTAAATCTTATTTATTGGCACGTACCAATAGTAAAATGGTGGATAGTCTGTATTCCTCGTTGCCATTGCCCGTTCGTAAAAAAATAAACAATAGAATTATTCAGCGGACATTTCGCGAATCGCTTGACAAGAGAAACTTTTCATTAGCTCAAAACGTTGGTTATTTTGCCTATACGACATGGACATCTAATTATTTGCGCGCTTCCAATTCCCAAGGTTATTATCCCTTGGAGTATAAAAGGCTAATGAAAGATAGTCTGTCTTACGTCCGGATGGCAAGGAATTATTATGAACAATCATTTTATAAGGTGGACCCCGATTCCTTGTCTCGAATGGATTTTGCGCAAGATCGAAAGATCAATTTTTCAGGAAATCAACTTGTGTTGGACAGTGCACAAAATGCGGAGTTCAAATCGTTGGTTGGTAAAGGACGTAAATATTATCAGGATGACCTGGCAAATAATTTGAATTATGGTGCTAAACAGATCTTGGCCTTTGAGAGAAATGATCCTTCGGTTATATTTGATGCGATCCGTTGGCAAAAGAAAACAATAGATCTCAAACCTGATGTGCCAGCATTCCGTTATACGATGGCTTTATTGTTGTATCGGGTTGGCTTTTATGCGCAGGCAGAAGAAGAACAACAGAGAGCTGTGAAATTATCGAAGTCAAATAAGCTCTATCAGGAAAAAATGAAGGCCGTATTGAAGCAGATGCAGTCCAGACGATTATGATCAGGGCTAATTTGGAGCGGGACCTGTATGTAAACGGATTGGAATGGTAAACTGCACACGTACAGGCATACCGTATTGATAACCCGGAGCCCATTTTTCGGCTTTCTTCAGTACTGCTATACCATTTGCTGCTGTTCCATACCCGAGGTCATTAATCACTTCAAATTCATTCGCCAGACCATTTTTTTCAATGACAAAACTGATGAGAAGTTGTCCTGATACTTTTGCATTTAAAGCTTCTTTGGGATATTTATAATTCTGGGCAATAAAGATCATAAGGTTTTTTATCCCGCCAGGGTATTCCGGTTGGACATCTCGACGTGTATAGGGATGCACATTGCCCATACTATCTGTGCTGGTTCCCTTGCTTAACACACCTTTTTCATACCATTCTTCAAACTTGATCTTTCCTTTTTTTAAAGTACCTTCCCAATGTCCTTGACGTAATCCATCAACATATACACCTTTTTCAGTATTTATATTGTTTTTAAATTCGAACGTGCCATTTCCATTTTCGACCTGCTTTCGGCCTGTTGAATCAGCATAATAGATTAGTCGGCTATGCTGGTCCTGAAAAAGAAATTCGTTGGGACTGGCTTCAGAACTGGAGAAAAATCTAATTTCTCTTAAAAGACCATTTTCGTGGTATCTTTTTACAGTATCGCTCAGTTTATTGTCTTTATATCCGGCTGATACCGCTAGGTTGCCATTGTTGTAATAACTTTCAATAATGCCTTCCAGATATAATCTTCGTGGGTCAGCTACTTTTGTCCAGCCATGTCTTTTTAAATTGCCATTTGGATAGTAATCGTTTACCTCGTAAAGCCCCAATTCATTTGCTGTTAAACGAATAATGTTTGTGTAAGCGGCTGAATCTTTTATAGCAGTAATACCACGATTTTTCTTTATATAAGTGACAATTGTTTCTTGTGCTTTTGCATGAATCACAAGGGACGTAAAAAGGAGGAAAATAATGTATTTGTGTATATTTAAGGGATAATAGTGCATGATATGGTTAATTTTATTTAATCAAATATATATTTTTTAGGTGAAATAATCCGCAGCGTTGGACAAACTATTTCGAGTGGAATGATGTCCTCTAAGTAAAAGATTATGAATAATTCACCTATGCAGAAGATTGCACGAGTTGGTCTAGGTACCTTTTTGGTGGTAGCCGGTATTGGACATCTGTCCTTCGCCCGCAAGGAATTTCAGGCTCAGGTGCCGGACTGGGTTCCGATCTCCAAAGATGATACTGTTGTATATTCCGGTATTGCGGAAATTGCTTTGGGTGCTACACTGATTTTCGCACCTGCTAAACATCGATCGAACGTTGGAAAAATCGCAGCAGCGTTTTTTGCAGCTGTGTTTCCCGGAAATATTGCTCAATATAAAGACCATCGCGACGGCTTTGGATTGGATACGGATGGAAAGCGGCTTGCCCGTTTATTTTTTCAGCCTATATTGGTTGCATGGGCTTTGAAAAGTACATGCAAGAGCTGATTGGGTGAAGACTGGTTGAACAGAAGTTGATACAAAATTGTAAAAAACAAACCATATGTCTGCGGCTGTTGTCCTATAGGTATCCATGTAAGGAGTAACTTAGTTAAAAGGTCGGGTGTTCCATTTTCATCCGACCTTTTTTATTTTTTTGCGCTATTCTTTTGCTAATTTCCAACCTTTTGTGTTTTTTTATTGCTCATTTAAATAATTATATTCGCATCAAACATATAAAATAACTAACCTATAAAAGTACAGACCAGATGGAAGAAAAGAAATTAAATGAACTGAGCAATGAAGAGTTGTTGGTTCTCAAAAAGAAAGCTAAACCCACGAAAATAATCAATGCATCAATTATTGGCTTTTGTTTGGGGATCGCTGCCTACAGTATATTCGTAGCCGGTTTAACCTGGCCTACAATTTTCCCATTGATATTGGCCATTTTGTTCTTTAAATATTTTGGAAAGAATGAAAAAGCGGTGGATGCGGAACTGAAAGCCAGAAATCTCAAATAGAAAAAAGAAAACCATTGCAGCTGCGCTGTTGTTTATTTTTAAAAAACAGCTTAAGATGAGAAGGGAACAAATAGAAGCATGGGTAGCGCAAGGATACAATGTGCTGGAGCACAGGAAGCCCAAAGTCGTACAGGGCGATATTTGGGCGTATCTCAATCAGTGTGATGGCCATGGTACCGAGGTCCATGCACTTTCAGAATTGCAGCAATGGTCGGATAAGGAACTAGCCGAAATGGAACTGAAAAAATATGCCGATCAGTACGGACAGATGGGCGAGAAGCTGTTTCTGCGAAATGAAGCAATCCGAAATAAAGAATTTGATAAGTATGAAGCCTTCCTGTTGCTTTTTTTTCCGGACAGTGTCGAAAAAGAGCTGGAGGAAGCCCGGTTTTTGGCCGAGCGTGTGAAACGTGTTAGCAAGGAAGAAATGGAAAAATGGACGCTGGCCCACACAGTTAATGTACTGATATCTGATCTTCACTGCTTGGACTATGGAGCCATTATGAGCGGGATGGTGATGCCATCCGAAGATGTGGTCACTTATACCGACGACGGGCTCAGTGATACCATTGATTGCCATGTTACGCCGATGGAGTTTTTCGCTCATACCAACCATGACTATTACTGGATCGATCCTGTCATAAGAAAATCCTAATGGAAGCCCTTATTAGAGCCTTTTAGGCTTACTTTTCATGCAGAATAAGGTAAAGCATCCTGATAGTGTCCGGGATGCTTTACTTTTTTGAACTATTTAAGCTACAATTTCTATCGGATTTCCCTCCGGATCAAGCACGACACTTTCATAATAACCATCCCCCGTAGTACGCGGCTCGCTTTCGACGATATAACCATCCGACCGTAATTGCTCGGTCAGATTATCGACAGCATCCTTTCCACCGACGCTAATGGCCAGATGGGTATAGCCTTTGTTGAGGCTCCTATCCGCCGCGGCAGTAGTAATATCAATACGATTCATAATCTCCAAACGTGCGCCGGATTCGCGGAATTTAAGGAAGTAGGATGAAAACCCCTTCTTCGGGTTATGGTACTTTTCTCCGCTTACAGTACCAAAGTATTTGGCATAAAAAGCACGTGTTTTCTCAAGATCATCGACCCATAGGGCGAGGTGTTCTATTCGCATGTCAAATCTTTTTGTTTAATTATATTGCAATATTATGCAAATTTGCACAATATTGCAATATAAAAATTATCAGATATGTTGAACGAATCGATATTAAAGGCTAAGGTAGCGACACAGGTCATGTTTTTGGTATGTGGCCTCGCGTTATCAAGCTGGGCACCGATGGTACCTTTTGCCAAGGACCGTCTTGGTCTGAATGACGGAGAACTGGGGCTTTTACTGCTGTGCTTGGGAGGTGGCGCGCTATTAACGATGCCGCTTTCCGGGTTTTTCATCGGGAAAGTTGGGAGCAGACAAGTGATTTTGATTTCAGGTTTGATAGCTGCCGTAGTGCTCCCTGTACTGTTGATGGTAACCAATAGCTATTTGATGGCCTGTGTTCTTTTTATATTTGGCTGCAGTATAGGTGGTATAGATGTGGCCATGAATGCACATGGTGTGCAGGTTCAAAATGCAATAGGTAAACCGATAATGTCATCTTTACATGGACTGTTCAGTGTTGGAGGGCTATTTGGATCGATCGGCTTGGGTTTTCTGATAAAGATGGGGTTAATTCCTATTTATGCAGCAGTTACCATAGCTATTCTATTAATACTGCTACTGATCTTACAATATCGAAAGTTGCTGAGCTATCAAAGGGAAAAAGAAATCATTGTCCAGTTTTCTCCTATTGATGAAACTCAGGTTTCAAAAAAGGGATTTCAATGGTTTAGGTGGAGTGTGCTGATACTTGGGCTGATGTGTTTCATTGCCTTTTTGTCTGAGGGAGCGATGTTGGACTGGAGTGCTATTTTCTTGCGGGATCACAAAGGAGTATCTCCTGAGTTTACGGGAATTGGATATGCGGCATTCTCCGTTGCGATGGCGGTCATGAGATTGCAGGGAGACCGATTAGTAAGTAAACTGAATAGTAAGGTTGTGGTGATAGGTGGTAGCTTGTTGGCTTCGTTGGGCATTTTGATCGTAGTGTGTAGTCCTTGGTTATCGCTAACGCTCATTGGATTTGTCCTTTTGGGACTGGGAGCCGCCAATATTGTACCTGTATTTTTTAGCGAGGGTGGACGGATTGGAGGACTTTCGCCGACGGTAGCCATTCCGGTTATCTCAACAATGGGTTATGCCGGTCAGCTGGCGGGCCCCGCGCTTTTGGGGGCTATTGCGCAGCATTTTTCTTTGATCATTGCTTTCGAAACAATAGCTTTGCTTTTTCTAGTGGTAGCTCTTATCTATAAAATCAGGAAGTAATCGCATGTTAAAAGAAGAACGTTTTGAGATAATCCTCCGCGAATTAGCGGTCCGGAGGAAGGTGAAATTTGAAGAGCTGGCGGTGTTGTTGGCGGTATCGGAAGATACCATCCGCCGCGATATAGACCTTCTCTATCGGAACGGCTTGCTTTCCAAGACCAGGGGCGGTGCTATACTGCGAGAAAAAGATCCACTGACTTTCCAGGATAGGCAATCGTTTCTGACCAAAGAAAAAGATATTATCGCATTAAAAGTACAGCCGTTTCTGAAAGATGGCATGACTCTTTTTGTGGATGGTGGCACCACGACGCGGGCCGTAGTGAATGCTATGCCATTGGATATCCGGGTTCGGATGGTTACAAATAATTTTTCCATCGTGCCACTGCTCGAGAAGTTCAAAAATGTGGAACTTATTTTTTTGGGTGGTCATTTTGAACCCGATCTAGCTGTAACTTCAGGCATCACAACCTGTATGGAAGTTGCTAAGTATAATGCCGATATCTTTATCATGGGAACTTGTGCTGTAGATCCTGAGCTCGGTGTTTCGGCGGCGTCAGCTGCAGATGGAGAAACCAAAAAGATGATGGTTCAATGTGCAAAGAAAACAATAGCCTTAGCCAGCCAGAATAAGCTATATCAAGGTGAACTGTTTAGGGTGTGTCCAATAGATTCGCTCACGGCATTGATCACCGACCTGGACTCAAATGATTCCGAATTGAATCTCTTTAGAAATATGGACCTGCAGATTGTCTAGCCAATTGACAGCGACAAATCTGACGAGATTTGGTAGATGATATAAAGCTTCCAAATAATAATAATATTAAAGTCTTCGCAGGTATTGATGACCTTTGTCTGTTTTAGTCCGGCAATAAAGTGGATAATAATAGGCTTTACTTATATTTCAAGTAACGCTATAATCGATCCTAAATAATGCGCCGCTGTTCGGCAGCAACTGTCAATGTTTGCTGCAGATCCACTACGTCGCCGATGATAATGATAGCAGGATGCCCTATCTGATGCTCCTTGCTTATTCTGACGAGATCCTTGACTTTGCAACGCACCTGTCTTTGTTGCGGCAAGCTCGCATGTTGTATAATTGCTGCGGCTGTTTCTCCTTTGCTGTGCAAAACATAGGTGCGTGCTATTTCATCGAGCTTACGCATTCCCATATAGATGACTACAGTAGATCTGCTCTGAACTGCCAGGGCCAGATCGGCAGATAGGGATCCGTCCTTTTTCATACCTGTTAATGCCCATACGCCTTCACTTACACCACGATGTGTCAGCGGAATATCATTGAGGCCGGCGCCTTGCATGCTGCTGATGCCCGGAATGTAGGTCATGTTAATTGATCTGTTTTGTACGGTAAGCCATTCTTCAAAGCCGCGCCCAAAAAGATAGGGATCGCCACCTTTAAGCCGTACCACTCTTTCGTATCTTTCGCAATAGTGAAGGATGAGCCTATTGATTTCTTCCTGGGGCACGTATTTTCCGTAAGGATGCTTGCCGACATAGTGTTTTAAACAGTTTTTATCTGCTATTTGAAGGATTTCTTTATTAATTAAGTTGTCATATAAGATCACTTGTGCATTTTCTATTGCTTTATATGCTTTCAGGGTGAGTAATTCGGGGTCTCCAGGGCCAGATCCTACAATAAATAACGATGTTGTGCTTAATTTTTCCATGTTATTGTTGTTTTTGTTGTTGAATTATATGTAAATCTATTAAAAAATCTGATATAAATCATAAAAACTACAATTATTTACAGTTTTTTATT
This sequence comes from Sphingobacterium sp. UBA2610, assembly GCF_002339225.1. Lineage (NCBI taxonomy): Bacteria > Pseudomonadati > Bacteroidota > Sphingobacteriia > Sphingobacteriales > Sphingobacteriaceae > Sphingobacterium > Sphingobacterium sp. UBA2610. Next base: position 151,929 of record NZ_DDKA01000033.1, on the reverse strand, counting down.
GAAAAAATATTACTAAAATCATATTTATTTTGATTTTTTAATTTTTTATTGCATAAATTAGTGTTGTTAAAATATTAAATTGAATTTTTATCATAAAAAATAGCAGTTATGGAAAGAAAAAAGGTTGTTATTGTTGGTAATGGTATGGTCGGTAATAAGTTTTGTGAAAAATTAAAGCAGAAAATAAACGATCTGGAAATAATTGTGTTTTCAGAAGAGCCGATACGAGCTTATGATCGTGTTCATTTGACAGATTACTTCAAAATTTCGTCTATTGACGAGCTTTTCTTGTTAAAAAATGAGTGGTATTTGGAAAATAATGTAAAAATTCATTTAGATGATCCAATTGTTGCTGTAAATCGATTAAAAAAAGAAGTGGAATCTCAAAAAGGTATCACAGTCAATTATGACTATCTGGTTTTTGCGACTGGTTCTGCTCCTTTTGTTCCACCGATTCCGGGCATTGAAAAGGAAGGGGTATTTCTATATCGTACCATCGAAGATCTGGATCTGATCAAAGCTTATGCGGCAAAAGCGAAGCGTGGTACAGTAATGGGCGGTGGACTTTTGGGACTCGAAGCTGCGAAAGCAATGGTGGATCTTGGTCTGGAAGAGACTGCCGTGATCGAATTTGCCCAACGCCTGATGCCGCGTCAGATTGATGATAGCGCCAGTATGTTGTTGCAACAAAAGTTGTCAGAACTAGGCTTGACCTGTTTATTGCAAAAGTCGACAAGCCAATTGCTGGGGGATGATCGCCTGACGGGGATTGCTTTTCAGGATGGTTCGTCGATAGAGACGGATTTATTGGTGATTTCAGCAGGTATACGTCCCCGTGATGAGCTGGCCAAGAAAATTGGACTGGATGTTGGTGAAAGGGGCGGAATATTGGTTAATGCGCAGATGCAGACTTCTGATCCTGTAGTTTATGCTATCGGTGAGTGTGCCTTAGTGAATGATATGATCTATGGTCTGGTAGCACCGGGCTATGAAATGGCTGAAATTGCGGCATCTCATATTGTGGGGGAAGAGAAATCCTTTAAGGGATTTGACATGAGCACCAAACTGAAACTGATGGGAGTTGATGTGGCTAGTTTTGGAGACGCTTTTATCAGTGAGCCTTATGCACGCACGATCTTATTGGAGGATCGTAATAAAGGTATTTATAAACGATTGAACGTAAGTAAAGATGGAACGCGTCTGCTGGGTGGGATACTTGTCGGGGAAGCGGCAAGTTACAACATGTTGCTTCAGATGGTCAATAATAGCCTGCCGTTGGCGGAACACCCTGAACTCCTTCTTTTGGGCCAGCAGAGCGAAAGTAAGTCGGCTTCTGCTGGTCTGGAGGCTCTTCCTGATGCGGCATTGATTTGCAGTTGCGAAGGTGTCACTAAAGCACAGATCTGTGATGCTGTGATAACTGGTCATTGTGAAAATGCAGATGCGGTAAAGAAATGTACCAAGGCTGGATCGGGATGTGGCGGCTGCGTGCCGATGGTCAAGGACCTGGTCAATTATACGATGAAACAGCAAGGGAAATATATCCGGAGTACCATTTGTGAACATTTCGATCTGAGCCGCCAGGAACTATATGACCTGATCAAGATCCATGAGCTGAAAAGTTACGATCATGTATTGGATGCGCTAGGCCGCGGACATGGCTGCGAAGTCTGTAAACCGCTGGTGTCTTCCTTGCTAGCGAGCCTTTGGAACGAAATGATTCTTGGCAAGGGTAATGATGTGGCTCAGGATAGTAATGACCGTTATTTGGCCAATATACAGAAGGGTGGGACCTATTCAGTTGTTCCGCGCATTCCGGGAGGTGAAATTACCCCAGATAAACTGATTGTTATCGGGGAAGTCGCTAAGAAGTACAGCCTATACACAAAAATTACGGGCGGACAGCGCATTGACCTATTTGGTGCACATCTCAATGATCTGCCGTTTATCTGGGAAGAACTTATTGCTGCCGGCTTTGAAAGCGGACATGCTTATGGCAAGGCACTACGGACTGTCAAAAGCTGTGTGGGCAGTACCTGGTGTCGGTTTGGGCTGCACGATAGTGTTTCTTTTGCGATACGGATAGAGGAACGTTACCGTGGTCTTCGTGCTCCACATAAGATAAAGTCGGCTGTTAGTGGTTGTATCCGCGAATGTGCCGAGGCGCAGAGTAAGGATTTTGGAATTATTGCGACGGAAAAAGGCTGGAACCTCTATGTGTGCGGTAATGGCGGAAGTAAGCCGCAGCATGCTTTGCTGCTTGCATCGGATATCGATAGTGAAACCTGTATCCGTTACATTGACCGTTTCCTGATGTTTTATATCCGCACTGCGGATCCGCTGACCCGGACTGCTACCTGGCTCAATAAAATGGAAGGCGGAATAGATTATTTAAGGAATGTTGTGGTAGAGGATGGCCTGGGTATGGGGGAGGCCTGGGAGCAGGATATGCAGCTGCTTGTCGATAGTTATCGCTGTGAATGGAAGGTAGCAGTGGAGAATCCGGAAATTCGCAAACGCTTTGTCCACTTTGTTAATGCACCCGAAGAGAAGGATGAAACTGTTCGCTTTGACAGCTTTCGCGGACAAAAAAAAGCTGCTGATTGGAACGTCAGTACCTATTAAATATAAAATCGCTAAACCTTTTAATTGAAATCATATGAATACGCAAATTGACATGAAATGGCTGAAGGCTTGTCGGATAGAAGATGCTATTGAAAATGGTGGAGTCTGTCTTAAATTGAATAACGAACAGGTGGCGCTGTTTTATTTCGCCCGCCGCAATGAGTGGTATGCCACACAAAATGAATGTCCGCATAAACGGCAGATGATTTTAAGCCGCGGCATGCTGGGCTCTTTGGGTGAAACGCCTAAAGTCGCCTGTCCGTTCCATAAGAAAACCTTTGCGTTGGATACAGGCGAATGTCTTTCGGGTGACGAATGTGCCATTAAGACTTATCCTGTGAAGGTGGAAAACGGAAGTGTTTTTATTGGGATGACTGCTTAGGAGAAATAAAAATAATTGAATCTAAAACCTTTTAAAACAAAAATACGATGGATTATATTAGCCCTAAAGAGGTAGCTGGTGCCATGATGAACACCGCTATCTACAAATCTTCGCTTCCGGTCAAAGATCTACTGATACGGGGAGCATTGTCAGGTGCCTTATTGGCAATTTCTGTTACACTCGCACTTTTGGCCACTTCGCAGACAGGATTGGGATTAGTCGGTGCATTCGTTTTTCCTGTAGGGTTTGTTATTATCGTCATCCTCGGTTTGGAATTGGTGACAGGCAGCTTCTCTCTCGTACCTTTAGCCTGGTTTGAAGGTAAAATCAATTTTAAGGCTATGGCCAATAATTTACTCTGGGTTTTTCTAGGTAACTTGCTTGGAAGTGTCCTCTTTGCGATTTTATTTTGGGCTGCTAGTACAGAAACTGGACATTCGAGCCAGCTCGGAAACATCGAACAGAGCCTGATCCTGATCAGCGAAAAGAAAACGCTTGGATACAGCGCCCATGGTGCAGCAGGCTTGTTTTCGGCTTTTGTTAAAGCTATTTTGTGTAATTGGATGGTCTGTATGGGGGTGGTGATGTCCATGACGTCTAAGTCTACTCTTGGCAAAATACTGGCTGCAGGTATTCCGATCTTTATATTCTTTGCATTAGGCTATGAGCACGCAGTGGTCAATATGTTTGTGATTCCTGCCGGGATGATGTTCGGTGCAAAAGTGACTATCTCCGACTGGTGGCTGTGCAATCAGCTGATTGTAACAGCTGGAAATATTGTCGGCGGATTGCTGTTTACAGGGATGGCTATCTATTATACCTATCATCAAAAAGAAAAAGTGTCGACTTCACAAAACTAGATTTTTATGCATCAGATAAAACAATTATTCATGTTACTTCTATTGTTAGCTATTAGCATGGAGTCTTACAGTCAGGAAAAAACAGTCAAAGGGAGTTTGTTTGAGGGAATTGTCGTGGCAGGATACGCTGATCATGGTGCTTATATCAATTGTACTGGACCAGCGGTGAAATATATATTCAGCCCGAAAAGTTGCCTGTTGTTGGGTTTATTGCCGAGCTTAAAACTTAAAGAAGATAAGGTTGAAGCAGGGAAGCCAAAGAATTCCTGGGTCACCCCGTCTCTAGGCTTTGGTCTGACGGCCGTATTCCGGCATATTGCTATTCAGCTGCCCGCATTTTACGCGGCGAAAACGGGTACTGCTGATGGCAAGTGGCGTTTGGGGGTCGGTTTAGGCTATAAATTTTAGTGTGATGTATTTTTAGGGAAGTATATGGATTGGGGAGTCGTTAGCCGTCTTAGGCTGTTTCACTCCCCATATTTTCTTCCGAAAGATCATGCAAAAGCTGGAAGTTTTTAATAAAGATATTTTTTTTGTCCATCGCTATCGCCTCTAGATCGATAAGTTCACCTAGCATGCGGTAAACGGTCTCGTAAGTAGTGCCTACATAGGACGAAAGATCTTTTTTACTCAAGGTGAGACCGATATATCCGTCCATGTTTTCCTCGCCAAAAATACGGTAGAGTAACAATAAGCTCCAAGCAAGTCGGTTTTTAACAGGAAGCTGTGTCAGGTTGGTCATTTTTTGCTCAGAAAGATGTAGTTCGTCGGCAAAAAATAACATCAGCCGATAGCTCAATTCGGGATTTATGCGCAGTGTGGACAGAAAAAATGGCAGTTCCACGAAGCAGAGCTGCGTGACATCCAAGGTAGTTGCCGAAATGGGATAGACGGTTTGTTCAGTACTGATACCGCGATGGCCTACGATATCTCCCTTTTTTGCAAAACGAACAATGGTTTCCTTATCTCCAAGATTGCGGTGAACTTTGACAAGTCCAGACTGGACAAAATAAATACCCCGAACCGATTGCCCTTCGGTAATAAACTGCTCGCCTTTTTTCAATCTGATATTTGTTCGGTGCAGGTCGATTTGTCCAAGCCAGTCTTGTAGGACATAACGGCACATAAGGCAGGAGTGGTCGCAAGTATTTACTTTTTTCGATTTCATGAAGGCCTGATTCGTATAACGGACGGTGTGTTATCTGTCCAAAGTTATTATCTATTCGTTTAAATTCCTATTTTACCTTCTATAAAAACAGTATATCTTTTGATTTTAACTTATTAATGTGTGGAACTGGATGAAATTTTGCATCTCCATTATGGTTGGCATCTTGTTGATGCTGTCATTTGAAATCAGCATTTATTGTTTTCTTCGGTTTAGTGTAAAGACCAATAGTATGATGAAGCTAAGGATTTATTTAATTTTTGTTACTCTTTATTGTATGTTGACGCTGTTTTTATCCTGTGGTTCCAAAGAGAAACAGCGGGAAAAGGTATAATAAATTTAAAAATTCATCGAGAGAAAAAAATGAGGGCGATGAGTTTCTGTTAGTCCACCTTAAACCGTTTGGGATATTCGCCTGTGGTATCTAGGCTAAAAAAATCATCGAATTTTTCTTTAGGCGTATGGGCATAATAGTCGTTAAGTAGCCCTAAAAAACCTTCGAGGTTAGGTGCAATAACATTCCGGTCATTGTCTTTATTCCAGTATTCAATCAATTGACCTGCCTGTCCGGTAAAGATGCCACCTAGATCATAGCAGATATAACTTCCACCGCCGTTGTGGAATATAGGGATCCAACGTTCATTCCACCAGTTTTCGATTTCAAAGTCCATACCAATCATATTTGTCAATTCCTGCGCTGTATCCAGCGCCTCTTCTAGTGGGATGAAAGTCGAATTGTTAACAAAGGCTTCATAACTTGTATTGCGCTGCCCATTTTTCCAGCGATAGAGTGCTTTAAGATCATGAGGTATTTCAATATCATATTTCTGTTCAAGGGCCCTAAAATCTTCTGCCGATAACGGGGATTGTAGATCGGTATACAGTTCAGGTCTTAGATTTTGGATATAACTGTCTAATGTCGCTAGCGTCTGTTGCATAATCGTCGATTTTTGATGCATTCCTAAAGTTAGTCATAATTGGCTGAGTATGCGAATTATCATGTGCGCTAAGGATCGTAAGAAAAGTTAAAAATGTTAATAATTATTTAATGGGAATTAGTGTAAATTTATGTCAGCATAAAGCTGTAGCTATGTTCATTATTGGATAAAACGATAGCAGATGTTCAAGTGTTATTTATGCAGGTATCCTTTTTATAATTTACTGAATACGGATGAAAAAGATCGAACTAGTCCCACTTGTTGGGATTCAAATTGAAGGTATTGGTCAGGTTAATCTCGGTGCGGGCCGTGCTGAAGTTCAAAATGTACTTGGTGCTCCTTCAGATGCGCTGGACGACCAATATTATTATGATGAACTCGAATTGAGACTTGATTTTAATGATCAGGGAACATTGGAATTTATAGAAAGCATCAATGGACCCTATCCAGAAAAAACTGAAATCAGTATCTATGGTGTTAATCCGTTTCAGGTCGAAGCGACCGAACTTGTAAGCATCCTGCGTGATAAAAATGCGGGTGAGGTTGATGATGCCGAAGCGGGATATTGCTATACATTTTTAAATAGCTCTGTTGGTGTCTGGAGACAGATTACTGAAGAGGATGTTCAGGAGGAGATTGAGGAAATCAAAGCCGATGGCGAATACGAAGACAATGCGGATATGCTGCTGGAGGACCTTAAAAAGTCAAAGTTCTTTTGGACGATTGGCATTGGCGTAGCGGGATATTACGCGGAATAAAGTAAGACGTGGAGCAGCTCAGTGCAGGTACCTACTACGGTGCTATAAATAGGAAATTTAATTCCAATGAACTACTTGTTTCAGATGCTATTTATCCACTGGAAAAAGTGGACTGGCATTACCATGAAAACCCTTATTTCACGTTTATTTTGGAAGGGAATTTGCTCGAGGGGAGCAAAAAAGGGATTCATCATTGTAGTGCTGGGGACCTGCTTTTTCATAATTGGCAAGACCCTCACTACAATAGAAAACCAGATGGGTGTACCCGGGGTTTTCATATTGAACTAAGTCCACACTGGCACTGGAACGAGATGGCGGCGCTGCATCTGCTGGAAGGCAATATGGATATTCATCTGCCAGAGGTAAGGCTGCTCTTCCATAAACTCTTTTGGGAATCTTTTGATCAGGATAATAGTTCGGGACTTGCAATGGACAGTTTGTTGTTACATGTGTTTTCTTTGTTGCATCGCGATCGGATAGTGAGCGAACGTAAAATTCCGCAATGGGTTTATACGTTGCGTGATTATTTGCGGGCGAATTTTAGCAGTGAGCTGAATCTGACGACTATCTCCCATACTATCGATCTACATCCCGTTTATCTGTCCCGTGAATTTTCCCGGTATTTTGGTGTAACGATGGGTGATTATATCCGCAAATTGAAAGTGGAAAATGCGGTGCTGCTGCTGCGTGAACCGACTCTTTCGCTAACCGAAATAGGCTATCAATCAGGTTTTGCGGATCAAAGTCATTTTATACGTTGTTTTAAAAGTTTGTTTGGGTCCACACCTGGGGAATATCGCAACAAGATAAACGCTTAAAAAGTTAATTTCATTCTATTTTATTCATTTGGCTAATGCTATTTTTACACAAATAGACTGGAAAAAGCCTTATGAAATATCTTGCTTTATTTTTTTTATTCTGTTATCCACTGTTGATTAATGCGCAACAACAATCGAAGCGGGATACTTTACAGGTTCACTTTGATCAGGAAATGCCTGGTGAAATTTTGTTCACAAGCTCGCGGGAGCGGTTGCAAAAAGAAGAGTTTATGCCTAATTATGTGCTCTCACCGAAAAGTGATCTGTTTTTTGCTATCAAACTTCAAAAGCCATTGCTCTATTATCAAAAGATCCTAGCGCCGAAGCTTACGGAGACCGAACTTTTTCAACAGGGTAATTTTCAGTTTACGTTATGGATAGATGGAAAAGTAATTTACAGAAGCAATTTATCTCCTGGCGCACCTCAGCAGGAGATACAGCAACAGGAGACGATCTTGAAACGTCCCCTGATCGATCAAATCAATGGACAGGGATCCTGGTCTGAATCTTTCTGGAATCGTTTTCTTTTTAATGGTGGTGAAAAGGCGTTAACGGATGGAAAACATCATCTTAAGATGGAAATCAGACCTTACGTAAATACTGATAATCTGGTTGTTGGTGGTATCATTGCAAGTGGTGAACTGCAGCTTTCTGTCAGCATGAACCCGGATATAAATCCGGATAAATATAGGCTACAGTTGCCGGAGTCTTATCCTGGGTTGAATTTATCAAAAGCAAAGTTTGACCGCCGTAGGATGCAGCAGCTAAAAGGAATGATTGAAGAGGGGATTTTTAAAAAGGTAAACGGAATTGTGGTATTGGAACATGGAAATCTGTTGATAGAAGAATATTTCAATGGTGAAAATAGGGATAGCCTGCATGATCCCCGGTCCGTCGGCAAAACCTTTGCATCGACTTTAACCGGGATGGCCATTGCGGATGGCTTTGTCAAGGACGAATATCAAACACTGGATCAATGCTATGATTTTACAAAATATCAACATCCTGATCCAGGTAAAAATAAAACAACCATTCGTGAATTGTTGACCATGAGTGCTGGCTTTGATGGTAACGATGAAGATCCCAATAGCCCCGGTAATGAGGAAAATATGTATCCTACAACAAATTGGTTAGACTTTACTTTAGATCTTCCTTTTCGAAAATCTCTGCAGCGACAATGGCATTATTTTACCGCCGGAGTCGTTGTATTGGGAGATCTGCTCCATAAACAAGTAGAAGGTGGATTGGAATCCTATGCAGACAAAAGACTGTTTGTTCCATTGGGAATACGGAAATACCGCTGGGAACACACCCCGCAAGGACTGCCAAATACTGCTGGTGGTATTCGTATGAATGCACTTGATTTTGCGAAGTACGGCCAGCTCTATAAGAACGGTGGGCGCTGGAATGGTAAGCAGATCCTTCCGCAAGCCTGGGTTCAAAAGAGCCTTTCGAAACAGCTTATGATTCCTGAAAGGGAGAAAGAATATTATGGTTATCTGTTTTGGAACAAGTGCTTTAATGTTGGAAATAAGGCGTATGAAGCATATTATTGTGCTGGCAATGGCGGGAATTACATTATTGTTATGAACGACATTCCATATGTGATCGTTATTACAGCTAGTGCCTATGGTCAAGCTTATGCGCATAGGCAGGTCGACCGGATCGTCAGCGAATTTTTGCTTCCAGCCTTAATTAATGCTGGTAATTGATCGCTTTACAAAGTAGCTTTTTTACTGAAACAGTTGCCTAAATTCCACGGGGCTTTGTTGGGTATTCTTTTTGAAGACCTTACTGAACGACTGTGGATGTTCGAACCCCAGTTCATAGGCGATTTCACTGATGGAGAGGGAACTTGTACTTAATCTTAATTTGGCATACTCGATCATTTTATGCTGAATATGCTGCTGGGTGTTTTGTTGTGTGTAGATACGCAGCAAACTGCCCAGATAGTTTGGTGATAAATTGAGCTGCTGCGCCAAAAAGCTGACGGTTGGTACGCCATGCTCCACAAGTATGTGTTGCTGAAACTGTGTTGACAGTATTTGCTCAAACTTGGTGACCAGCTCTTGGGTCGATCGTTTGCGAGTGATAAATTGACGCTCGTAAAATCGTTCGGCGTAAATCAGCAAGCGTTCAATCTGTTTGAGAATGAGTTCACGACTAAATTTATCGATATTAGACTGGTACTCTTTTTCGATATTCTGCAGAATATCGACAATGATGGCTTCTTCTTTGTCTGAAAGAAAAAGGGCTTCATTGACCTGATATTGGAAAAAATCGTAGGAGTGAATATGTTTTGCCAGTTCGCTGTTCCAAAGAAAATCAGGATGGATCAACAGGATCCAGCCGCTGGGTTGCGCCTGTACTTCCTGATTGATCTCCACTTTTAGAAATTGTAAGGGTGAGACAAAGGTGAGTATGCCCGAGTCGAAGTCGTAGTGCTGCTGTCCATAATTGAACCTGGCATTTACATTTCGCTTTAAACCGATCGAATAAAAATGTTGTATCCAATTCAATTTGCGATCATTCACAGGGTAATGTACTTGACTATAATCAACCAGGCTGATCAATGGATGTTCGGGTTTAGGTAGTCCGCAAAAGCTGTGGAATTCCGAAAGGGATTGAAAGCGAAATGTATTCTCCATGTTGTAAATTTACTGAATTTCTAATTTGATTATTGTGAAATATCCTTGGAAGCACCTTATGCTGAACTAAGCTGTTATACGGAATGCTCGAAACCTGTTGACACGGTATAACTTTTCCATTTTTCGATTTCTGCCCTAAGCATGTTGATCTTATTTTTGGCCAGTTCATACGCATCTTCGCCCATTAAAAAATGGACTGGAGGCTGCTCCAGCGTGCTAAGCTCGATTAATAGGGTTGCTGCTTTTTGGGGATCGTTTGCCTGATTCCCGTGGATCTGATGCAGATGGGTGGCTTCGTTTTCTCGGGCAGTTACATAAGCTGCGATCGGATTGGCTGCGGTATGTAAGGATCCTTCAGATAAAAAATCAGTTCTGAAATAGCCGGGATACACCAAGGTCGTGTGTACACCAAAAGGCTCCATTTCGACAGCGAGGGCTTCAGTAAAGCCTGCGACAGCAAATTTGGTGGAGCAATAAACACCAAAAGCTGGGTAATTTCCTGCGAGTCCGCCGATAGATGCGATATTGAAAATATGTCCCGATTGTTGGCGTCGCATATGGGGAGCGATATGCCGGATGGCATTAAGTGATCCAAAGACATTCACTTCGAAGTTGCGGCGTACTTCCCGGTCACTGAGCTCCTCTAGAGTGCCTGTCTGACCATATCCGGCATTGTTGACCAGTACATCAATTCGTCCAAAATAATCAATGGCCGAGAGTACAGCGCGGGCAACGTCGCTGTCATCGGTAATGTCGACTTCAAGCGGCAGAAAATTTTCCTGATTGCCGATTTCATCTTCCAGCGCCTGTTTTGTTCGTGATGTGGCAACCACAGAATAATCTTGGGCGAGCAGCTCTTTAACGAGGTTGAGACCAAGCCCTTTGGAGGCACCAGTGACGAACCATACTTTTTGTGATTTCATGTGTTTCTGTTTTAAATAAATTGATGATACAAAGATGGCCAATCCACCGATTTTGGATGTAGGCAGATCAACGGATCTTGTAGTCAGATCGTGGATTACCATCCTTTCAACGACTGAATTTGCCGGTTCGACAAAATCTATACAGCAAAAAGAAAAAATTGGGTAATTTTAAATGAATGAAGAGTAATAGCGCTTTTTCATTAAATCAATATGTTATGAAAACCAATAGCCTGATGGTCCAGAAAAAAGAATCGACCGTCTTGATGAATGGTAAAGTTTCCTGCTCAACAACTATAATTTTAAAAAAATAGTAGATCAGTTATGAGCAAAAGAACCCAAAAAACTAATAGTATGAATTTTTTTTCAACAATAAGACTACGAGATCTTACCTTAAGAACAGAATTGTGGTATCGCCTACGCAACAGTATAGTGCGACTGAGGGTATACCAGGAGATTGGCCTCTTGTCCACTTGGGCAGCCGTGCGATTGGTGGAGCAGGATTGCTACTCACTGAATGTAATCCAAAAGAACGGATGCTGCCTTTGGCTGTTTCAGAAGGAGGATGGCAGTTGAAATCATCATCAGCGACAATGATCAATGAACCTGAGCAGGCCAATGCTATTATTACAGACGGTTTGGCCGATCTTATACTAATTGCTCGTGAGCACCTTCGGGATCCTTATTTTTCCTTACATGCAGCAAAAATACTCGGAGAAGAAATAGCAATACCCTGGCAATACCAACGTGCATTTTAATTTTATCTGATCCTATGGAAAACCAAGGCGCTTCCGCTGTAATCACACATCATATTCTGGATGATAAAATCTATGATTATGAAAAATGGCTTGAAGAGATTATGCCATTAACTAGACATGCAAAGGGCTTTATTGATCTTCAGATCGTAAGGCCTATTCCTCAATTGACTTTTGTATATACGATCATTATTCGTTTTGACACGGTCGACCATCTCAAAATGTGGCTAGAATCGACGGAACGAAAGCGCTGGATTGAAAAGGTTGAGCCACTATTTCGTCGCCACGATCACTATCAGATCCAGTCGGGTTTGGATTTTCTTTTTGAAGTCCCAGAGAATAGTGCAAAAATCCCTCCTCGCTGGAAACAATATCTTGTCACTTGGTCTGCTATTTATCCATTATCCATTTGTACACCCATGTTACTCGTGCCATTATTGCGCGCTTTAAATTTATCCTTCAATCACTTTTCGGATACACTCTTAATCTCTGGTACGATTGTGTTTTTGATGGTTTATGTTGTCATGCCAAAATATACAAAGCTGATTCGTAAATGGCTAAATAAATAGTCTAAAGTTGGCTGTGTTGAACGATAATTTCTGCCTTTTCAAGGAATTCTGAATCTAAATAATTTATGATGTATGAGAGAGACAGCTCAAAATGATTTTTGGATCGGAAACTCATTCCTTAAAGGACTTCCGGAAAGTCAGATCTTTATCAAACCTGAAACTAAATAAAACAAATTTAACTGTTCACACCTTTATACTATGGTGGCACAGATCTAGTTATAAATATATAAACAGGCAGACTGGAATGCCAATATTGCTTACACTTTAAAGATATTAGTATGTTAAAAAAAAATGATGTTGCCCCTGATTTTACCTTGTATGCGACCCCCGATCAGAAAATTAGCTTATCAGAATTCAAGGGGCATAATGTGATATTGGCATTTTACCCCGCAGATTGGAGTCCGGTATGCAGCGATCAGATGGCACTATATAATGAAATGCTCAAGTATTTTAAGAAATATGATGCCGAAATTATGGGTATTTCCGTTGACAGCAAATGGTGTCATATGGCGTTCGCTCAGTCCCGAAAACTACATTTTCCACTTCTAGCCGATTTTGAAGCTAAAGGAGATGTCGCCAAAAAATATGGTGTTTACGATGAAGAAGAAGGTGAGTGCAAGCGCGCACTCTTTGTAATTGATAAGGAAGGGGTTATCGCTTGGAGTTATCTATCTCCGACTGCGGTCAATCCAGGTGCAGACGGTATTATCGAAGCATTGGAGAATCTTAAATTAAAATAATTATGTCATTGAAACCGAAGGTCAGCAATGCTGACCATATATTGGGAAATGGCCAGGCCGATCTGACCATTGTTGAATATGGGGATTATCAATGTCCACATTGCGGTGCAGCCCATCCCATAATAAAAGAAATGATGGCCGAACTGGGAAGCCAGATCAGGTTTGTATTCCGCAATTTCCCACTTTCGGAAATGCATCCTTATGCTCAACCCGCAGCATTAGCGGCGGAGGCGGCGGCCTTGCAGGGAAAATTTTGGGAGATGCATGATGCCATTTTTGAAAACCAGAACTTGTTAAGTGCGAGATTACTGTTGGATATCGCCGAGCAACTGGATTTGGATATGTCGAAGTTCAAATCTGATATGCAGGACGAGGCGTTACAGGATCGGGTAGATGGCGATTTTGAAAGTGGTATGCTGAGTGGCGTTAATGGGACACCGACATTTTTTGTCAACGGACAGAAATTTGACGGTGGCGCGGAAGATCTGGTTCAAATATTAGGTGAAAACTGAATATATGATTACTATTTAAATACAGTTGAGCACACGGCGAGAAGCCTTTTGCAGGAAAATAGAACCTATCTTAAAAAACGGATGAACCGACTGTATAAATAACGATATATCGTTATTTATAAATTTACTTTTTGTTTTATAATGCGTTTAAATACAGTTATATATGTTTGTTGGACTATAAATTGCAATCCCATTAACATATCATGTAAATAATAAAATTCTTAAACTAATCATCATGGCAACATTCAAAGTTCAAGACGGAACAGAAATTTATTACAAAGACTGGGGAACAGGACAACCGATCGTATTTCATCATGGTTGGCCTCTATCCAGCGACGATTGGGACGCGCAGCTGATGTACTTCCTCGAAAAAGGGTACCGTGTGATCGCACACGATCGCCGGGGTCATGGTCGCTCGACACAGACGGCGACAGGAAATGAGATGGATACCTATGCGTCGGATATTGCACAATTGGTAGAAGCATTGGACTTAAAAGATGCCATCCATATTGGCCACTCAACAGGTGGCGGCGAGGTCGTGCGCTACATAACCAATCATGGTACTTCTCGGGTGTCAAAAGCTGTATTGATCAGTGCGGTTACCCCCACAATGGCTAAGAGTGCAACAAACCCTGATGGCGTACCTATGGAGGTCTTTGACGAAATAAGATTGAATACTGCAACACGTAGACAACAGTATTTTCAGGATTTTACCCTCGCTTTTTATGGTTATAACCGCGATGGAGCAAATGTACAACAAGGCGTGATGGATAACTGGTGGCGGCAAGGAATGATGGGCGGTATTAAGGCTCACTATGATTGTATCAAAGCTTTCTCTGAAACTGATTTTACGGAAGAACTTAAAAAAGTCGAGATTCCTGTCTTAGTATTGCATGGTGAAGATGATCAGATCGTACCGATTGATATAACGGGTAGAAGAGCTGCTGAGTTGGTCCAAAATGGCACTTTAATTACCTATCCTGGCTTTCCGCATGGAATGCCTACTACAGAAGCGGAGACCATCAATAAGGATATTTTGGATTTTATCGAGAAATAAGATTTCTGTTGATCTAAAAATAGTTTTTAAATAGTTGTATAAGCCATTTCCATAAACGGGAATGGCTTTTTTCATTTTATTCCTTGGAGTAAGAAAACTTTTTGCCAATGCCCAGCTTTTTCATTTTGGATTGAAGCGTTGTGGCTGGAATACCGAGTATGGTCGCCGCCCCATTTGGGCCAGAAATACGCGCTTTACAGTTGTGCAATACCCAAAGAATGTATTCTTTTTCAAAGTTTGCCAGGGTTTGTAGACGGAAATCCGGAACCTTGCTTTCTCCTACAAAATCAGCGTCAGGCAATAGCGCAATTTTTTTTATAGTTGAATCTTCAGTCAATAGAATCGAACGTGCAATAACATGTTCAAGTTCGCGAATATTGCCAGGCCAAGAATGTAGATGGAGGCGTTGCAATACCTTTTTACTCATTTGCTTAGGTGGTTTTTCTCCGGCATGTTTTAAGAGGAAGTGTTGGATTAAATGAGGGATATCTTCCCGTCGTTCACGAAGGGATGGAAGGGTAATTGGAAATGCACTGATCCGGTAATATAGATCGGATCGAAAGTTGCCGGCCTTCACTTCAGCTTGTAAGTCCTTGTGTGTGGCACAGATTATACGGACATCGATAGGAATATTTTTATTTCCTCCCACGCGCTCAATTTCTTTTTCCTGCAACACACGGAGAAGTTTTGCCTGGAGTGTTAAAGGGAGATCCCCAATCTCGTCCAAAAAAAGTGTTCCGCCGTGGGCTTGTTCGAACTTGCCGATTTTACGCTTTACAGCACCGCTGAAACTACCTTTTTCATGTCCAAAAAGCTCACTTTCGATCAATGTGGGCGCAATAGCCGCGCAGTTGACTTTTATTAGGGGACGAGCCGATCTGAGTGAAAAATGATGTATAATTTGGGTTGCTACTTCTTTGCCAGTTCCGCTTTCACCTTGAATAAGCAGGTTCATTTCTGATAGTGCTACCATTTTGAGCTGCGATTTTATGGCCTGTATCAGGTCACTCTCGCCGATCATCTGCGGCTCTGAGGCCTCTGATTTCTTACCGTAACCCTCGTTCTGCAGGAAACCCTGAGGCTGCGCTGGGCTGCTGGGCATGTTTGTTAAGGCTGCATGTGCCGAACGTTCGTGCATCAGAATATTGCCGATGCTGATACCAAGCTGTGGGATAAAGTTTTTTATCCGATACTCAAGCTGAGGATCGATATGTTCCAGCCTTTTGTAGCCTAGACTTAAGATCGCCCAGTAGTGGTCATGTACACGAAAAGCTTTGGATACAATTGCTTTATTTCCCTCTTGAATGACGTGGACAAAGCTTGCCGGAAAGGATTTATCTGCTTTTAAAATCTCGCTGGCTCGGAACAGGATGGGTTCAGCGGAAAGGATACAATCTTTAAAGAATGTGTCTTTACAGCTACGTGATTCGTTCTTGCTTGTTTTTGCCTTATTTTTGGATTGAAAAAGAAGGCTATAATTAACTTCGCGATTATCCGCAATAAATAGCGAAAGCCAATTTTGTCCCAAAAAGATTTGGATTTCGTTTTGAAGCAAATCCAATGCGGCTAGGGTATGAATAGGAGCCATTTTCTGCTGAATAGCAATTTGAGCAAGCTGCTCTATTTCGCGTTGCTGAATGCGATTATAAATCGCTTGCGGATCTGATCCTACGGCTGTATGCTGCATGATGGTCATTTGCTATCTTGTTATCAATAAAAGTCGGATTTAATTCCGAATTTTTTCATTTTGCTATATAGACTGGATGAACTGATCTGTAAGATTTCTGTTGCTCCACCTGGGCCTGAAATTTTGCCCTTACATGATTCAAGTACACGCAAAATATGCTCTCGTTCAATTTCTTCAAGGGATGCTAATTTTTGAGATGAAAAATCTGAGATTTTACTTTCCAGGTGTTCAATAAATACCATGTCGTTGATGATAGGGTCTTTTGCAAGCAGAACGGTTCTTTCAATAAGATGCTGCATCTCCCGAATATTGCCCGGCCATGGATAAGCTTGCATATTGGCAAGTACATGAGCAGAAAAGGCTGTGACGTTTTTCTTGAGTTTCGTGGCGTAAAAGGCTAGAAAATAATTGGCCAGCACCTCAATATCTC
Source organism: Sphingobacterium sp. UBA2610 (assembly GCF_002339225.1). Classification (NCBI taxonomy): domain Bacteria; kingdom Pseudomonadati; phylum Bacteroidota; class Sphingobacteriia; order Sphingobacteriales; family Sphingobacteriaceae; genus Sphingobacterium; species Sphingobacterium sp. UBA2610. The sequence continues at coordinate 135,065 of NZ_DDKA01000033.1, read as the reverse complement.
CAGTTCGCTCTCGAAGTGGCGGAATAGCAATTGGGAAGATGTTGAGCCGATAATAGAGGTCCAGTCTAAAGTTGCCTAAGGCGACCTCCTGTTCCAGGTTGCGGTTAGTCGCCGCGATAATACGGACATTGATCTTGACGGGCAGCTCTCCACCTACACGGTCAATTTCTTGTTCTTGGAGCACACGGAGTAATTTGGTCTGCGCTTCTAACGGTAGTTCACCTATTTCGTCCAAAAAGATGGTTCCCCCGTCGGCAAGTTCAAATTTACCAATTCTTCTATTTTGTGCCCCTGTAAAGGCTCCTTTTTCATGACCAAATAATTCAGACTCCATAAGGGATAGTGGTATGGCCGCACAATTGACTACAACCAAAGGCTGCTGCTTGCGCAACGATAGCTGATGTAATGACTGCGCAATCTTTTCTTTACCTGTGCCACTTTCGCCGAGGAGCAAGACGGAGGTGTCTGTAGGAGCAACCAATTCGACCTGTGAAAGTACCTCATTAAGGGCTGGGCTTGTACCGATGAGCTGATTTTTTAAGCTTCTGTTTTCAATGGACTTAATTTTCGGTTCCTCGGCCTTGTTTTCCGAATTGAGCCTTTCATTGGCAATATCGAGCATAATGAAAAGATCCTTTTCGCGAAATGGTTTTGTCAAAAAACCATAGGGCCTTGTCTCTTTCACCGCTTCTAAAATACCTTGGTTTGTATTGGCCGAGATAAATAGGAATGGTAGCTCCAGCTTGTTCAGTTCAATAGCGAGGTCGATACCTGTTTCACTTCCCTTTAATAGGATATCGAGTAGGACCCAATTCGGTTTTGTTGTCGCAATAATTGTCTTGGCCTGCGACACAGAAGACGCTATACCAACGACCTCATAACCGTTTTTTTTGAGGATCATCCTGAGATCATTAGCGACGATAAATTCGTCTTCTACAATTAAGATCTTGTTTCCTTTTTGCATAAAATTCGTCTTAAATTTCACCTTCTTTCTGTGAAAATTGAATGGTAATGAAAACACCTTGGTCAGATGTGAGTTTAAATTCTCCGTCAAGCTGGGAAGTTAGCCCTTGCATGAGATTCATGCCAAAAGAGTCACTATCACTACTGCTAAGATCTTTCTGTATCCCGATACCATTGTCGGCAATGCTGAGCAAGAGATCGTAAGGAGTAGCTTTGATTCGCCTGAAGCTGATAAAAACAGTTCCCTCCCTTTGAGCAAAAGCATGTTTGATTGCATTATTGATTGCTTCATTGAGAATAAGCCCAACTGGGACCGCCTGTGCAACATCCAGTGTAATCGGATCTACCTGAATCTCAAATTTAACTGATTTTTCGGATTGAAAGCTATCTTTGAGATATTCGGTCAGTTCCTGGATATACCATTTCATGTCAATGCGAGAAAGGTTGTCTGTTTGATATAGTTTTTGATGGATCAGAGACATCGCATGCATGCGATTTTGACTATTTTGAATTGCGCTGATGGCGTCTTCGTTTTCAAGATAAGCCGATTGTGTATTGAGCAGACTGATAATAATCTGCATGTTGTTTTTGACGCGATGGTGAATTTCTTTTAGTAGCCATTCTTTTTCAGCGATCAGCTGTTTTAGCTTTTCATTCTGGGCATTGATTTCTTCCTGTTTGAGCGTTAGTTTTGCATTACTTCTTTTTTTTATGGCATTTTGGATATACAAAAAGCCTGCGAAGATCAACAGGACAACGAAGCTGCCTATGAATACGTTTCGTATAATAGCCTCCCGTTCAAGCAGTGATTTTTGCAGCTGACCTTTTTGTTTGAGGAGGACGATATCATGGTCTTTTTTTTCGGTATCATAATCTAATTGTAAGGCGGTAAGCTCCTTGGCCCGCTCTACACTGTTAATGGAATCGCTGATAGTTTTGAAAGCCGCCAAGTTTTTGAATGCGGATTTAAAATCACCGCGGGCGGAGTCGGCCAGATAATAGAGTTTCCGCAATTCGGAAGCACGGAGCAGACTGCTTTCTTTGGTCATTGATCGCTCTATTTCTTCGAGGTAAGGGTACATCTGTTTGATCTGTCCATCTGCAAAAAGATAGCTAGCGATTCCAATCATCATGATATGCCTTTCCTGCCCAGTGATATTCCCGGTCTTGTAATAGGTTAAGAGTTCCTGATAATAGGGATAAGCTTTTTTTGTGTTTTTATTTCTTGTGTATAGCATGGTATACAGATAGGCATAGCGTATGGAATAGATATCGGACGCGTAATCTTTGGTGACATTATCAAGCAGATTCAGTGCATCTGAAACACGATTGAGACGCGATAGAATAGTCGCTAAATTGAGTGTGATCGTATGGATGCCATATCTGTCGTCTTGACTTTTGGCGATTTCAAATGCCTTTTGATAATTTTCTAGGGCTTCTTTATTGGATTTAAGATCGTAATAGATCAATCCCACAATATTGTACACGGCAGCTAAATCATCTTTGGTTGTCGTTGTGCTTTCGTTTTCCACTACCCGACGGGCTTCGAGTGCATATTTTAAAGCTTCTTTGAGGCGCAGGAGCATCCGGAGATTACCGGCAACGGACACAAGCTCCTGGCTGATATTTTTATCGCCGGTCTGTTTTTTTAATACAGCGGCTCGATGAGCAGTTGCTATGGCACCTTTATAATCCCCATAATTGGAAAGGAAGCTGGATTGTTCCATCAGGATTTTGGGCTCAAGTGATTTGTCACTTGTCTTTTTGGCTTGTTCTAACGCTTGCTGGAATAAGCTGGTCTTTTGATGAAAGTCCACATCTTTGATGTCGTTAGCCATAGACAGGTAAATCATGGCCGAGGCTTTAGCAAGCTGATGGGCGTTTGCAAAAAGTAAACTAGCCTTTTTCTGGCTTTTTGCAAGGTCAGGTTTACCCATTTCCTCTTGTATTCGGGCATCCAGAAGCATATTTAGCGCGGCTTCGGTTTTAAGGTTGACTGAGAGGTGCAGTTTTTGGGATGTCCCATTAAGCCATAAGGCACTGTCTAGGTCTTTTTTTGATTCACCTGGTTTTTCCAGATAACATTTAGCGGCATCATAAAGCATACGAGCTTTTTGTCCGGGATCCTTTTCATGCGATATGCTGTCTAGCAGACGATGAATAGTCGTGTTGTCCTGACCGAATGTGTTAAAGATCGAAAGGATAAAAATGCTAAGTATTAGATAAATTCTCATTAAGGTGACATACGTTATAAGATAGAGCAAGCTATCTTTCTACTGGTAGCTTGCTCTATTTGCTTGATGCTTTTATCCTAATTATTGATCCTTGTCTTTCGAGAGGAAATAACAGACGAGCATCGCTATACCTGCAAATATAATAGAAGTTAATCCAAGTTGTTTACCAAAATAGGCTCCCGCCAAACATCCGATGAAAAAACCTGATAAGGTAATCAGCTGCTTCCCAAAGCTGACGTTGGTGTCTGGATTTTTAAATTTATTGGCGATAAGTACACAGAGGTCTAGCGATGCTTGGGTCACATTTCCGGTCATCATGGTTGTCGGTCCGTGAGTTGCTTTGGCAAATAGTTTTCCGAATGCATTTTGCATGCCCAAAGCGAATACGACGAGCATAACCAAGCTATACATCACGGTTTTGGAAGCCTCTACTGGAAGAACAATTGCCAGCAAACCTGCAATAACAAGTAATAGGGCTTCGACAAAGAGGACGGTATTTTTCTTATGAGAGCGTGAGGAAAGCCATCCGCCTGCCATCACTGCGGTGACGAATACAGGGAAGGTTGCTAATTTGATCCAGGCCGTGATATCTCCGCCATTGATAAGCTGATAGGCGAAGACGATAAAGTTACCTGTCACATGGGCCGAAAATATTTTGTCAGCTGCGACAAAAGTAACAGTGTCACAATACCCCCCAACAAGTGTGAGAACAAGTGTCGTTATATGTGCTTTGTTTTGATTTTCCATGATTTTATGATAAATGCGCACGTAGCATCCAAGCCATTTTTTCGTGAGTTTCCAGAAGTCCTGTTGCGTAGTCGCTTGTTCCAATGTCCTTTAGTGCCATTGCAAAATGGTCGATGTTTTCGCGCAATGAAACAATAATGCTTTCGTGGTCCATTAATAATTCTTTGATATAAGCAGTACTTTCATTGCCTGACCTTTTCTGTTCGGTTAACTGTGTCAGCGCCAGAAACTGATTTAGGCTGGCAGGTGCATAATGCCCTAGGCTGCGGATGCGCTCAGCAAGACTGTCAATCAGCTCATCGAGTTCGTTGTACTGCGCTTCAAAAAAGAGATGTTTGTTGTAAAAATCGGCTCCTTCAATGTTCCAATGTGCATTCCTCGTTTTCGTATAGAGCAGGTATTCATCGGCTAAGAGTTTAGAAAGAATATGTGCCGATTCAGCTAGATTATTTTCGTGTATTCCGATATGGGGTTTCATATGTTTATTTTGTGAGCAGTTGATAAATGTAATGATCGATTGAATAAGTTCCTGGGCCGGTGAGCAAGAGGAGCAAAAGGCAAAGTGTGTACATAAATGGAATATCGCGCACTTCGCGTGAATCGTGACGATGGACGACAAAATAACCAACTGCGGTGACTCCTATTGTCGGTAGTAGCGCTAACCTTCCAAATAAGCCAAGTGCAATAAAAAAAGGAACAATAGTGTCTGCAAACTGGGCTACTGCGGCGTTTAGTTTTTCGGGTAGCTGCAAAGGATTTGGGATATGTTCAGGTTCAGCTTGTGGGCCTCTCTGAATTTTTTTGAGACCGTGCACGGTCAATAATTCCCAGGCAAATAGAACTCGAAAGATCAGTATGGCAATGTTATTGGTCGTATTGCCCAAATCGGTGTAAAAAAGTTTTTGAAGTATTTCCATCTTTCCAGTGTCTTAAAATGCAAAACATGAACAGCCTAGGGCTCCCCAGAATGCGGTGTAATTGTTTATCGCGATATTGCTCATTCGGGCTTGATTGTGATCGTGTGCATGTACCTGACAGCTGCCGCTACACAGATGGATGGAATTTACAATGCTACTTTGAGCTGTTGATGCAGTTGTACTGCTTTTTTGAGCTGTTTTCGAAACACTATAATAACCACCGTAGCTTTTTGTAGGTGACCAATCGGGTAGAATGGGGATCGGTGGGGGAGAGAAGGAACTGAAATCACCTTCTGCATAGACAATTTTGCCCGCTACGACTGTAAGTTCGGATTCGATCTCCTTAATAGCTTCATCTTCTACCGTAAAATAGTCATTGTTAAGTACCGTTAAATCAGCTAGCATTCCCACAGCAATATCTCCTTTTTTTTGTTGTTCTTGTGAAAACCAAGCACTCCCTTTGGTATAGAGCTGTAGCGCTGTCATGCGGTCAAGCTTGCTATCTTGGTATAGCTGGAGTCCACCAACAGTTTTTCCTGCGGTAAGCCAGTACATGGACACCCAGGGATTGTAGCTGCTCACGCGGGTTGCATCGGATCCACCTCCTACAGGAACTTCCATGGCCAGCATTTTTTTGACAGGGGGTGTTTGTTCGGCCGCAGTAGCGCCATATCGATCTGCAAAATATTCACCTTGATAGGCCATGCGGCTTTGGATGGCAATACCACCACCTAGCGCTTTGGTTCGTTCAATATTACGTTCGTCTATTGTTTCGGCGTGGTCGAAAATCCAGGCCAATCCGTCAAACGGAATGTCGCGGTTGACTTTCTCAAATACATCCAAAAAGCGGCTGATACTTTCGTTGTATGTGGCATGTAATCTGAATGGCCATCGGTTACTCACGAGTAAGCGAACAACTTTTTCGAGTTCGGCTTCCATATTTTCACTGAGATCAGGTCTAGGCTGCAGAAAATCCTCAAAATCTGCTGCAGAAAAAACAAGCATTTCACCAGCGCCGTTGTGGCGGTACATGTCGTCGCCTTGGTGGAGAGGAACGCTGTCTATCCATTGCTGGAAATCTTCGTATTCGTGCTTGGGCTTTTGTGTAAAAAGGTTGTAGGCGATACGAACCGTAAGCTGGTCTTCGCTATGTAAATCACGGATGACTTTGTAGTCATCGGGATAGTTTTGAAAACCGCCACCAGCATCGATAACGCTGGTAATTCCAAAGCGATTGAGTTCCTTCATGAAATGTCGGGTCGAATTAACCTGCTCTTCGTAGGGAAGTGTAGGTCCTTTTGCCAAGGTTGAATATAGGATCATGGCATTGGGCGATGCAATCAGCAATCCTGTGGGATTGCCGTGGCTGTCCCGTTCAATGGTTCCGCCTGGAGGAGCGGGTGTGTCTTTGGTGTAACCTACGGCACGCAGTGCCGCAGCATTTAGCAGTGCGCGGTCATAGAGATGAAGGATAAAAACGGGTGTATCGGGTGCTATGGCATTGATTTCAGCCAAAGTTGGCATACGACGTTCGGCAAATTGAAACTCGGACCAACCGCCCACTACGCGAACCCATTGGGGATGTGGCGTGCGGTCAACTTGCTCTTTGAGCATACGTAGTGCATCGGCTAATGATGGAACACCATCCCAGCGCAATTCAAGATTATAATTGAGTCCACCACGGATCAGGTGGATATGCGAATCGTTGATACCCGGTACAACACGTCTACCGCCTAGGTCAATCAATTTTGTCTGTGTGTTGGCAAGCTTAAGGACATCGCTATCCGAACCGATTGCAACAAATTTACCATCTTGGATCGCTACAGCAGTGACTGCTTCCTGGTTGTGGCCGAAATGGGTTATTTTTCCGTTATATAGAATAAGGTCTGCTTTCATAGTCTGGTTTGTTTAATTGTTTAAGGAAGAAATCGCGTTTTTGATGCCTTCGCCAGCAGTTTCAAAAAATGCCGGTCCAGCTAATAACGTGATCTTGTTTAATACCGGTTGTTGATCCATATTTTTTTCGCCCAACCATTTTTGGGTTCTGAAGGCATCGATACAACCGAGAACAACATTCTCTGCGACCAGAGCAGTCGGCGAATCCACACCCGCATCTTTGAGATCACTCGCAAAACTAAAATCTTTGACACCTAATCTAAGCGCTTCGCGCATGGCAACATGGGCTACATCCTTCATCAGTTCAGCATGGAAGTCCTCCCGTTTGCCAAGCCCAATCAACAACAGTTTTTTACTTGCGAGCGTGCCCTTTTGGCTTGGAGCTAAGAGGATGGTTTCAAGTGCATGTCCCTTAAATTTTCCTGTTTTACGTATTTCAGTTAACGTACCATGTAAAGCTTCATCTAAATGTACTAGACCATTCAATGCGGCAGGCAATGCCGGTGGGGAGATAAAGATATCGCCCTCGGTATATTCAAATACACAGGCTACCTGCAGATCACTTGCAGCAGCCGAAGGGCCTTGAACGAGACCTTCAATAGCAAGTCCATCGACATTTCCCCAGATGGTACTTGTGCCTATTGCTGTGGTTTTAATAGGAGCTGCCGCCGTTACTTGTGCATAGGATTGTATCGGAGTGACCGCCAGGGTGCCAAGCAAGGCGATCAGTGCCCATTGACATGTTTTCTTTTGAAAGAGTCTCTTTATTGTTTTCATGATTTTAGAATTTAAAGGCGATCCTGCTATTGAAGAAAATTCCATTTTTTGGTGTGCTAATGATGTCTTCAATAAAAGCGCCGGTTTTGAAATATTGAATACCTGTTACCAGCGACAATTGCTTACTGGCGGCGTAGGTAAAGTTGGCTAGATAAGCTGTGCCGATATAGCGTTTACGCGAAGCAGATCCAGGCAGGTTAAAAGATCCGCTTGGCCTGTATAAACCGTCTTGTAAGGTATGCCGCCAGTTGAAAACTACGTCAACCTGCATCTTGAGTTTGGGAAGAAGGTCTAGCGTGGCATAAGGGTGAATGTCAATCAAGTTGACGGGACCGATCTGTGGACTAAAACCGAAGTATCCGCCTTTGGGGTAAATGGGGTTGAAAGTTTGCAGATTGCCATCTCCAGCCTTTTTGTCCCCTGAAATATAGTCGTTACGTAGATTGATGGATGGTTTGAGTACCGTATTTTCAAAGAGGTAGCCGATATCGACGGAAGCAGTCCATGCCGATATCTTACCGTGGCCAAAAGATCCAAATTGATAAGCCCCTTCAAGGTTGTAAATAAATCCACCGCCATATTTCCAGATCCGGGTTCCTATAGTATGGCGGGTTTCTTGTGCTATACCCTCCTCAAAAGCCGAACGATCGCGATAGATGCCGATGTAATATAAGTCGAGATTGGCCTGTTGAGGAATAATAAATTTACCGTAAGCTCCCCACAGGTTGACCTGTTTGGATGGTTTGTTATCAAATATGCCCGGTCTAATGGTATCTGCCATCATGGCAAATGCTTCAATATTCACTTTACTGCTGTTGTAAGCTAGTTTTGCTCCGGTGAAATATCTTCTGGCATTTGGGCCTTCACCTACGGAGATTAAGCGGCCGGAGCCATAGTCAAGCTCCTGCCTGCCAAGGCGAATCAATACTGATTTATCATTTTGTTTGAACAGCGTTCCATCTATAAATAGGTTCTGTACATTCAATTGGTCTTCATCGATCTGGCGTGAACCATTTTTGCGGCCATGCTGCAGGGCTGAGCGAAGTTGAGTGAAAAGACGGAGACGCGTTCCGAAATGTAGATCGGCGTGAAGGCTATAGCGTTGCAGTAGAAAGTTGTTATGCCCAAGTTTTACACGTCCCCAGTCCTCATTGTTAAAATCGACATATTCCAACCGTGCCTCGCCACCCATCGAAAGCCATAATTTTCTGTCAGCAGTTAAAGGGCTATATTTGAGCTTTTGATAACCATGACGTGTACTGTCTGCGAGGGCGCTGTAATCTTCCTCGAAACGCATTAATTTGTAGGTTTGACCCTTGGAAAAATGCGGAAATAGGATGAGTATCGACAATACGACCACCGCTTGACGGATGTAGTTGAATATGGTCTGTTGCTGTTGCACGAGGTACGATTTTGAATGAGTATTTTTTTACAATTGAATTAACCGTGTTTTAGCATATTGTGGGCGTAATGAATCCCTAAGCCATAGCTGCCACCATGCTTTTTCATGAGATCTGTTACAGCCACATAGGTTTCCTGACGGGCCCAGTCGCGTTGTAATTCCAGAAGGTATTGTACAGCAGTGATCGGTTTTACACCCATATGAATCATTCGTTGCATAGCACGCTCATGTGCCTCTTGACTTACATCACCACAGGCATCGGCAATGACATAAACTTCATATCCCTCCGCTAGTGCAGATAAGGCTGGCCCAACAATACATACACCTGTCCATAGACCGGCCAGTACCAATTTTTTCTTACCTGTGCCTGTTATGGCTTGGTAAGCGGCCTCATCTTCCCAGGTATTCATACTGGTTCGGTCGATATAATCTGTACTGGTTTGTGGATAATATGTCTCAATTTCCGGAAAAACAGGACCTGAAAAGCTTTCTTCCGCGACTGTGGTTACGATGGTCGGCACATTGAAAATCTTGGAAGCTCCGCAGATTACGGCGACATTATTACGGAGTTCTTCCATGGTAATGCTTTTTGTGGCAAATGCCATTTGGCCTTTGAAGTCGATCAATACCAATGCATGGTTGCTTGGCGACAATAGTTCTAGTGATGGTTTCATAAATATGAATTTTTTGTTGTTTGATAATTGTTGAGATTCAAATCTTTTACCTTTTTCCTTATTGTTTTGATTTTTAGTTTTCTATGGTGTTTTGTTGGTTTTTAAAATTGACGATATATCGTCAATTTGTTTTTCGTATTAAAATAATCTGATAAGTCAATGATCTATTCACCGCTTTGGAGTTGCTGTTATCCTTTAGAGATACCCAAAGCATTTGTTGTATACCCAAATTTAGGCGGGCTAATTTTGCTGTTCATTGAACTAGTTCAAGAAAGACAGGGAAAGAAAAAATGTACTAAACAATGGATCTTGCGGAATCCCTTCTCGGTCAATTAGTGTATTTCTGGATGATGAAAAATGGGACTTTAGGTTTTTGAATTGAATGGATTAACTTTTAGGTGTGTCAATACTTGTTTTTATGATTTATGTTATCTAAAAGATAAATTTTGATTATTTAATGGTGTGCTAAACCTGTTTAGGTAGTAATGTTGTTGATATTAATTAAATATTTGTTAACATTACGGTAAATTATAAACCAAGTCAAAGCATCAACTTTGATGCAAAATTCTAAACCAGACTAAAAATGCAAAAAACATTACTAATCAGTATGGCATTGGGTCTCTCATACCCCACTTGGGCTAATGTAGAGCGCGATTATGTCAAATTGAATCAAGAGGTGCACAGTATTGCAGTTCAATCTACCGTGAAAGGGGTGGTAAAAGACAAAAACGGAACAACCTTGTCAGGAATTACCATTACCAATTTAACCAGCCAAAAAACAACCTCAACGAATGTAGCAGGTCAGTTCACGATTGAAGCCACTATAGGGCAAAGACTCAAATTGACAGGGATAGGCTACAGTGAAAAGATCGTCAGCGTGACGGGAGGGCAGATCGATATCATCATGGAATCCAAAGATACCGAACTGGAGGAAGTTGTGGTGGTCGGTTATGGTACGCAGAAAAAAGTGAATCTTACCGGTGCAGTAGACCAAGTGGGATCAGAAGCTTTTGAGGGACGCGTACTGGGTAATGCAAGCCAGATGCTCCAAGGTGTAATTCCTAACTTGAATGTAACTCCTGCAGATGGTAAGCCCAATCGGGCACCAAGTTTCAATATCCGTGGGACAACTTCCATTGGTCAGGGTGGAAGTGCACTTGTGCTTATTGATGGTGTCGAGGGTGACCTTTCGGCGATCAATCCCAATGATATTGAAAGTGTAACTACACTCAAAGATGCGGCTTCATCTGCGATTTACGGCTCCCGCGGTACCTTTGGGGTAGTTTTGGTTACAACGAAACGTGCCAAGTCCGGAAAAACTTCGATCAACTATTCAGGAAGTGGCTCCTTCCAAAAGCCTGTAACGTTGCCCAAATTCGTGACAGATGGTTACGAATATGCTTCGCATTTCTTTACAGCCTATAATGCCTGGAACAATTATTCTTCGATTCCGAGCAAGCTCAACAAGACACAGATCTTTACAACAGATTGGCTGGAAGAATTTAAGAGAAGAAAAGAACAGGGCATTACCGAACAGGTCACTGTCGACGATCAGGGTAATTATGTATACTACGGTAATGAAGATTATTACGGTACGTTGATCAAGGACAATACGTTTGTCCAGGATCACAACCTGTCCATCAGTGGCAATTCAGAAAAAATGGATTACTATATTTCTGGACGTGCTTACGACTACAATGGCCTGTACCGCTACAACAGTGATAAATATAAGACCTATAATACCCGTGCAAAAGCAGGACTTCAGGTCACCGACTGGTTACGGATAAGCAATAATATCGATTTTAATTATGCCAAATACAGAGACCCATCGACTGCTGGTGAAGGTGGAAATATCTGGCGCAATATTGCCGATGAGGGACACCCTTCTTCGCCGATCTTTAACCCTGATGGATCTATGAGCTTCTCTGCAGCCTATACAGTAGGGGATTTTATCTATGGTAAAAATGGTACGAATACGGCTAATCAGGATCTCCGCAACACAACTTCTTTCGAGACTAAGTTTTTCAACAATACGTTCCGCATTAAAGGGGATCTGACTTTTAGAAATCGCGATTTTAATTCGGTAAGAGTCCGTGTGCCTGTTCCGTATAGCACACAGGAGGGAAAAATGTTGCGGTTGGAAACAAGTATGAACGACAATATTTATCAAGTAGACCAACGCTACCGTTACTTGTTTGGAAATCTCTACAGTGAATATGAACGCACAATAGGCGATCATTATTTTAAAGGTTTGCTCGGATACAATTATGAGCAGCGTACGTATAATTCAACCTATATTACCAAAACAGGTCTACTCAATGATGATGTTGAAAATATCAACCTGGCAGTAGGGCAGAATACCACAGCGACAGCGGGATATAACAAGTACCGTAATGTCGGGGTATTTATGCGTGCCAATTATATTTTCAAGGACCGTTACCTTTTTGAATTCAATGGCCGCTACGATGGTTCGTCCAAATTTCCGACAAACCAACGATGGGGACTGTTCCCTTCCGCATCCGTGGGCTGGCGTATTTCTGAAGAGCCATTCTTCCAGGTGGACAAAAGAGCACTTTCTGATCTGAAGTTAAGAGCGTCCTATGGCTCATTGGGTAATGGTAATGTCGATCCGTATTCCTATTTGGATATTTACGAGATCAAGATTATGGATCGGGTATTGAACGGACAGAAGCCGGCATATACCTCGGTACCTAAGGTGATCCCGGATAACTTAACTTGGGAAACAGCGCGCACGGCAAACTTAGGTCTTGATCTATCGTCTTTAAATGGAAAACTGACTTTTACGGGCGATATCTATCAACGCAAGACCTTAAATATGTATACCTTAGGTGTAGCTTTGCCTGACATCTTTGGTGCGGAGTCGCCGAAAGGAAACTATGCTGACATGACCACAAAAGGTTTTGAAGTGAGCCTGACTTATAAGGATAGATTCGATCTGAACGGTAGTCCTTTCAATTGGTCCGTAAGGGGTACTTTGGCTGATTATAGATCCAATATAGACCGTTACGAAAATAAAGAGGGTTTAATCAAAGATGGATCGTATTATGAAGGTCAGCGAATTGGTGAAATATGGGGCTATGTAACGCAGGGTTTATTTCAGAATCAGGCGGAAATTGATGGTGCTGCAAAACAAAAATTGATCAAATCGTCAAACAATGGTACAATATATCCAGGTGACGTACGTTTTGCGGATCTAAATGGTGATGGTGTAATTGATTATGGAAATAATACGATTTATAGCCATGGTGACAGAACTGTAATCGGTAATGCCGATCCACGATATATCTATAGTTTTAACCTTAATCTGGATTGGCAAGGTATCTATTTCTCGTCTTTCTTCCAGGGTGTGGGTAAGCAGAATTGGTATCCGAGCAATGAATCTATTTTTTGGGGACAATACAATCGACCTTACAACAACTTGCCGGAATGGCACCTCAACAATTATTGGACTGAAGACAATCCAAACGGTTATTTTCCTCGTTATGCTGGGTACAATGAATCTATCAAAACAACGCCACAGACAAGATATCTGCAGAACGTAGCCTATATACGGATGAAAAATATACAGATCGGATATAGTTTTCCTAAATCTGTAACCAACAGGTTAAAAATCAGTAGTCTTCGGGCTGGACTCTCGGGCGAAAACTTATGGACCTGGTCGCCTCTTTACAAAAAAACGAAGGATCTCGATGTCGGTAATCTGGGCAAATCTGATCCCGAGATCGGAACGGGTTCTGGCGACGGATTTAACTATCCGATTATGAAGAGTGTTAGTTTTAATTTATCTATTGGCTTATAGTTTTTTAATATCATGAAAAAATTATTTTATATACCTATTGTTGCGCTTTTGTTCTCCTCCTGTGAACTAAACGAGCTGCCGAAGGCAGGTGCCACCGAGGAGGATATCTTCGGGAGCGAAAGTGGATTAAAAAATTACAGCAACTCATTCTATCGGAATATTACCTCTGGTAGTGACGCTTATAAAGGTGACGCTATGGCTGACTATTCGGCCGTAAATAGCCTCAATGATTTTATGGTCGGCGGCGCTTACAGTGCTGAGATCAGTTCGGGGTGGTCCTGGACTACCCTGCGTAATATCAACCAATTGATAGCTAAATGTAATAGTCCCAAATTGAGCGATGCCATCAAAAATAATTATATCGGCTTAGCCCGCTTTTTCAGAGCTTGGTTCTATTATGAGAAAGTAGTTCGTTTTGGCGATGTGCCTTGGGTAGATCACCCTTTGGCGGTTGATGAGACGGATATTCTTAAAGCACCACGGGATTCGCGCGAAGTGGTCATGAAACACATCATGGAAGATCTGGACTTTGCCTACGCCAATATCACAAATACGGCGGGCGACGGTAGTACGGTTAATAAATGGACAGCACTGGGTTTGAAGACCCGAATCGCGCTGTTCGAAGGAACATTTCGTAAATACCAAAAGCTCAATTTGGCTACACAGCCGGAAGTATTTTTCCAGATGGCGGTAGACGCTGGCAAGATTTTAATGGAAAATGGTCCTTATGGGCTTAATATCTCCGCAGATCCTAAAACATCACAGCGACAGTTGTTTACCAGTAATACTCCAGTGACAAAAGAGGTTATGTTGGCCGTAACTTTCAGTAAAGATCTTGCGCTTTTGAACGACGCCAACTGGTGGTGGACATCTGCAACCTACGGTCCACGTTTAAGTTTGGTAAGGCCTTTTATCAATAGTTTTTTGAATGTTGACGGTACTCCTTATACGGATAGACCGAACTTTCAGACTGAGGAATTCTATGAGGAGTGTCAAAATCGCGACTTGCGCTTGGCGCAGTTGATCCGGACGCCAGGATATTCCCGTAATGGACAGCCTGCTCCCCCAAATTTTGCAAGTTTTACTTATACGGGGTATCAACCGATCAAGTATACTTTAGACGATCCCTATTACGACAATGGCGGTTACAATACTAATGCAGTTCCTTTAATGCGTTATGCTGAAATACTATTAAATTATGCTGAAGCGAAACAGGAACTAGGTACGTTCAATGATGCGGATTGGTCGAAAACTATTGGAGCATTACGTTCAAGGGCAGGAATAACAAGTGGAACGAATACACTGCCAACCAAAGTGGATACCTACTTGAAAAATACCTTCTTCCCCGAAGTCAATAGCCCCGTGCTTTTAGAAATACGTCGTGAAAGACAGGTGGAATTAGCCCTGGAGGGTTTCCGTTTCAATGATTTGAAGCGATGGAAACTTGGACCGCTTATGGCAAATTTGCCTTGGACGGGAATTTATATCCCTGCTTTAGATAAGCTGATTGATATCGACCACAATGGAACTCCAGATGTCGTGTTCTATGATGGAAGTAAATCAGCTCCTTCGATAACTGTTCCTGCAGGAGTAGCCAAGGTGGCTATAGGGGGTAAAAGTACCAATTTCCAGACAATGACTTCGGACAATCACCTGGAATGGTTTAAAGCTGTGAAGCGTACTTGGGATGACAACAACAAGCAATACCTTTACCCAATTCCGTCTGCAGCGATTGTGCTGAACGGAAATCTGACACAAAACCCAGGTTGGAGTAAATAGGAATTTAACTTATTAGTCCCAATAAAAGAAGGCTCCTTGCATTGCAAGGAGCCTCTTTTTACTACTAAGGGTGTATTGTTCAGTTTGATGAAAGTTTTTTGGCTTGTTAGCGTCTTTCTTGGTAAACGCCGATTTCGTTTACGACCGCATGACCTTTTTCAGGTTTGATGCTGAAGCGTAATTTTTGTCCCAGTACTTCATCAAAGCGGAAGATCTTGATGCGGCCCTGTTGTACCGCTGTAACCGCGATAGGATGCCATTTTCCATCTTTCAGATAGGATAAGTTATACTGTGAAGGATTGTCTTTTCCTTCGGTAATAACAACACTATTGAAAGCTTTACTACGTTCAAAATCCAATTCATACCATACTTCATCTTTGACTGCCGGATTGGAGACCCAGGCACTACCAAAGTTATCGTCGTTGGCAAAATCCATAATGTTCATATCTTCGCTCCAGCTACTGTATGAAGGTACTTGTTTGGCCATATTGTGGTCGACTATTGGTGCCTGGTAACTTGGTAATGAGTTGTAGCTGGGTTTATTTTTGTATAATGTACCGATTGTCTTCAGTGCATCAAGCGCATTTTGATCCATCAGACCATCACTATTTGGTGCTACATTGAGCATAAAGTTGCAATACGCGTTGTTGTACGGAATTACAAATTTCTCGACCAATTCATTGACATTTTTAACTGGGGTGTTCGGAAACGATGTTTTCCAGAACCAATTTTGCTGTAAGGGAAGACAGGCCATTGCCGGCAATTTGTTATGCTCCTTGGAGATAAATTGACCCGCGCCTTGTTCGTACGATTTGATATCGGTGTAAAACAACGCATCACCGGGGTATTTTGCCGAATTGAGATCCATCAACAAACATTTCGGTTGGAGTGATTTGACAAGATAATAGATGTCATCGAAAGGAACATCATCGTACGAAATACGCGACCAAGGGGCGTCCCATCCATCAATGACCAAGGCGTCGATTTCTCCGTATTGGGTCAACAATTCCGTCAGCTGATCTTTGATCAATTGGATATGCGCTTTGGTAATGGTATGTGGACGTATGCCCTGATGCATATCCAAAATGGAATAATAAAGCATAACACGCAAACCATTTTTGCGGAAAGCATCCGTAAATTCTTTAACAACATCACGATGTAAAGGCGTGTTCATTACATTATAATCTGTTGTTTTGGTATTCCAGATCGGGAAGCCACTATGGTGCTTGGTGGTTAGGCAACCATAGCTCATATTGGCCGATTTGGCAGCTTTAGCCCATTGATCTGCGTTGAGCTTCGGAGATTTGAACAGTTCAAGTGCGGCATTGGGATCGGACCAGTCTTGTTCCATAAAAGTTGGCATGCCATAATGGATGAACATACCGAATCCAAGATTGACAAAGTCGAGCTGACTCTGTTCGAGGACCTTCTTTGAAAAAACGGATTGTGCAAATAGCGTGTTGCCCAGTAAAAGAAAAGATAGGCAGTAAAGTAGAGCATGTGAAATTTTGGACATAATTTATGAAGTTGTTATGCTGTAAAGGTAGGCCATGTTTGTGTTATTTAAGCCTAATGGAAGAAATAGTAATCAGTCCGAATGGTTTCGTAATGAAATACAAATTTTTATGGACGAGAAGTGTCTTGATTGAACCGCAGGCTTTATTAAAATTGGTGGATTTCTGTGTGGCATTTTTTGCGATTTGATTTGAGCTGTGCGGCAAATATATTTTGAGCTTTTGGACAACTAGACTTTGCAAAAGGTATGAGATATTTGCTACCTTTAGACTGGGACTGATTTTAGCGATTGGTACCCATAGTCGCATAGCCGTTTAAAATAAATCGTATTGAGCATGGAAGAGAGAGATTTTGGGAATGCCTTTTTGTATTCCTGTTATGTCGAGAAAGCATTTGGGCACGAACAGTTCATTCCCGAACATGTCGTTTTTTTTCAGTTATCTGGTGAAACACATCTGGACCATCAGAAAGGAAAATTGGTGGCGACAGAAGGGCAGATTGTGGTTGCCCGTAGAAACCAACTGGCCAAAGCTTTTAAATATCCCGCGAAAAATAATATTTACAAATCTGTTTCAGTATTGCTGGGGGCTGATCGGCTAAAGCAATACGCGATGGACCATCACCTCAGTTCGGACAAAAAGTATCAGGGTGAGTCCAATGTTGTACTGGAAAGTAACCTGTTTATAAAAAGTTATTTTGAGTCATTGACCCCCTATGCGGAAGCCATCGACCGAGTGAGCCCGCAGATGGAAAATATCAAGATCTATGAATTGATCACCTTGTTGTTGGAAAGCTATCCACAGTTAAAAGACCTGCTTTTTGACTTTTCGGAGCCGCATAAGATTGATCTCGAGCAGTTTATGGTTAAAAACTATCGGTACAATGTGCCTTTAGAAAACTTTGCGAAACTAACAGGGCGGAGTTTAGCAAGCTTTAAACGTGATTTTGAGAAAATATTCCAGACCTCTCCCCGAAAATGGCTGCAAGAAAGACGTCTTTCTGAGGCTTATTATCTAATTGAAAATAAGCGACAAAAACCTGCTGATTTTTATCTTGATCTGGGTTTTGAAAACCTTTCTCATTTTTATGCTTCTTTCAAGGAGAAGTTTGGCATAACACCAGCGACTATCAATTCCGTTGCTTAAAATTATTTCCGCCACCAATAACTAGGTGTTAAAGGGGGCTGATCGAGGTCAATGACCTGGCCGATTATGGGGGTAAGCAAAGGCTGTTGTTGTTGTGTTGCTTCCTTAGAAATGCGTTCTAAAGGTTCATTCCAGGCATGATTGGCCAACACAAACTTGGACGAATGAACCGGAAACAGTAAGGAAGCTTTGAGATCATGTGCCGCTTGGACAACCTCCTCCGGCATCATGTGTATATGTTTCCAGCTGAGGTCGTATTGGCCATTCTCCAATATAGCCAGGTCAAAAGGGCCCAATTGATTACCTATCTCTTTGAAGTGGTTATCGTAGCCGCTGTCCCCGCCTAAATAGAGCCGCATGGAAGGTGTCTGGAGCGCATAGGATGCCCATAATGTGTTGGCAGTGAATATACTGCGGCCTGAAAAATGTCTGGCGGGCGCAACTGTTACACTGAAACCATCACCCAAGTTGATTTCGTCCCACCAATCTTTTTCGATGATCTGTTCAGGACGATATCCCCAATATTCAAGATGGGAGCCAACACCAAGGCCAACAATGACTTTTCCAACCCGGGGTTGTAGTGCCTTTAACGTCTTATAATCCATGTGATCATAATGGTCATGTGATATAAATAGATAGTCAATCGGCGGTAGAGCAGATACGGTAGAGACATCGGCTCCTTTAAACGCTTTTACACTTCCTGGAATAGGGGAAGCACTGCCACTAAGAACAGGATCGACGAGTATGTTCTTACCATCGAGACGAAGGAAATAAGAGGAGTGACCAAACCAAACAAGCCCATGAGGCTGACTTAACAACTTTTCCCAGTCGATATCCACTGTTGGTATAGTATGTTTGGGACTTGTTTCGTTCGAGCGCTTAAAAAAATAATCGTATAGGGCTACGGTCCAGGGCTGCGTGAGCTGTGGTGTAGGGCTGCTATTCTGGAATTTTCCGTCTTTAAACTGTTTCGATAGCTGTATGCGTTGAAGTCTTTCACCCGAGGGTCTTTTGCCGAATTGTGGATGCATCATATATAGTCCGATAAGAGCGATGAGAACTCCCAGTCCTAAGATTGTTCTTTTCAAAAATAGAAGCCACTTCTTCCTGTTGTTTCTTGTTGCCATCTGCATATTGTATAGCAACAAAGATAAGACTGCTTAGACAGATCTATTTTTGCTGATAGCTCAAATTTATGTGCTGTATGGCTCATTTCGGCGGATTCATCCGATCCACAATATAAAGAAAGTCTTAAAGCCCATAAAAATTCTTCTTTTACGCTCGGGAGTTGGTTGGATTATAGTTGGCTGGATATTAAAAAAAAGGGGGCTGTCCGATCTTTTTGGACGCCCCCTTTTTTTACCCTTTGTAAGGTTTTTTAGCGGCTTCGATGAGCTCTTTCATTTCTAATTTAATGTAATCTACATTTGGGGTAGATCCCGTAAGAAAATAACGTATATTTCCTTCCTTATCAATAATAAATTTTGCTGGAATTCCTTTGACTCCGAATTTCGCGGCCATAACTTCTCCGGTTTGTGGATCTTTTTGATCGTCATAGAGAACTTCAAAAGGATAATTATTCTTGGTGATAAAGGATATCACATTTTCCTTATAGTTCTTATCACGCTCCCAGGTATTCATGAATAAGAATTGTACATCCTTATCATCTGCATAAGAGTCCTGTGCTGCCTTCATTCCTGGGAATGAACGGATACATGGCTGACACCAAGTTGCCCAAAAATCCAATACCACAACTTTTCCCTTTAAACTGGCTAGGGATACTTTTTCGCCTTTAAGATTGAGTAATTCAAAATTAGGTGCAGGTTTAAAAGTTGCCATTTCTTTGATATGGTTGCGAATGTTTTGCGTTAACTCTATTTTTAAGGATGCATTAAAATTCTCGTAACCTTGAACAGATCCATTCAATTCAGTATATAATTTTTTAAGATCATTTTCGACCGCAAATTGTCCTTTAGCATATAACTTGGTGAGAATATTATATGCCTCAAGCTTTCTTCCTGTGCCCATTAAAGATTTGTAGTATACCATCGCTAGACCATCCGCTTGCTCTGGTGCTGCATTTAATGCATTTTCTATATAACCTAGTGCTTCTGTAAATTTTTTCTGTGAAACAAGTATATTGACATAAGCTGACATGGAGCTTGCATATCCCATGGCCGCAAACCGAGCCTTATTGTCTTTTTGATTCTCTGGAAGGGTTAAATAGTAATAACTATCATCCATAGCAGTTTTTAAGAGTGGTGCTGCAGTAGTCGTATCACCTGTCCTCAGGAGGATTTGACCAACAGGGATATATCCATTTCCGCGCCAGAATCGTTCTTTCATTTCTCCTAGATAGTATATTGCTTTTTGTGCATTCCCATCGTTCGCGAAACTTTGTGCTAAATTAGCCAATACATAATCATAAGTCAGTGGTTCTTCCTTGAAGTTTTTAACTGGCCATTTTTTGATAAGGTCGTTATACGCTTTTTCTTTTTGTACTGGCGTACTTGCATTGTAAAAAACATCTGTGATAAAGGCATCACGGGTTAGTGATCCTTTTGGATATTTTTTCTTAGCCAGTACTTCTGCAGATGCCTGCAGATCTTCCTTCCCTAAAGAACGCAAAATGTTGATTGTAGTACGGTAGTCTTCTTCCGATTTATACGTCTTTAATTCGCTCATTAATACATTAGCAAGCGAATCCTTTTGTACCAACGTACCTTTTTCTATAATGGGGAGATACTGTTGGTATTTGTTTTTTGCTGGTTGTTGTGCAAAAGATGCTGTTAGCGAAAACACCAACGCAGCCGTTAAGATTTTTGTTTTCATTTTTTGTCTGTATGATTTTTTAAATTCATTAATCTTCGTATCCTGGATTCTGTGTCAGTTTATTGTTGATCAAAATCTGGGCTTGTGGAATAGGATACAAGACATCCGTGGCCTGCCAGTTTGATTTGATTGGAGACAATACAGCGGTAGCACGATCGGTCCGCTTGAGGTCGAGCCAACGATGGCCGAACTCACCGAAAAATTCGTGCAGGCGTTCCATTTCTATTGCAGATAGTAATTGTGTTTGGTTTAAGCTTGAATTAAGTCCTGCAAGTCCAGCGCGAGAACGGACAGCATCCACATCTGTTCGGGCTTCGGCAAGTTTTCCCAGTTTAGCCCTCGCTTCCGCGCGAATAAGATACTGCTCGGCTAAGCGAAGCATAATATGGTATTCGGAACCTGTTCCCGAGGATACTTTATATTTGGTTATGGCATAATAGATTTTGTTGGAGACCGTTTTTGAACTTGTCCAATTTGTTTTTCTTAAGTCAACCGTCGGAGATGTCTCAAAGCTATTATACACAGCGTCCGGTAGAGTGTAGCCGGGTGTAGCTGTAGCCGCGGTAATATAATTGGAGCCAAATGTCGTTACTCCCGTTTGATTGCCAAGTTGAAGAATAACCTCATTACTTGAGTTTACAAAATTTTTATCTGGTGTCGGCATGCCATAATCAGATGACTGTAATACTTTGGTCGCATAAGATTCGGCATTTTGATAATCCTTTTGGTAGAGATAAACTCTTGCCAATAGTGCGCTTGCAGCAGTTTTGTTAGCTCTTCCTCTCGGGCTTGCCGTTGCATCATAGGCCGTCGCCATCTTACTTTCCGCATCTTTTAGATCAGCAATAATCTGATCATATACTTGCTGTGCAGAAGTTCGCGGAAGAATTGCATCTTCAAAAGCGTGGAGGTCATCACGTAATTGCAATGGCACATCACCATAGAGGTTGACGAGATAGAAATAGGTATAAGCCCTAAAAAATTTCGCTTCGCCCAGGAGCTGATCTTTTACACTTGGGGTAAGGCTGGTGGATGCTTCGAGACCCGATATCGCATTGTTTGCATTCTTGATAAGTTGGTAGCAATTTGACCAGAAATTAGCGACATTCCCATTTGTGTTCAGCAGGTTATTGCTGGCGAATTCCGAGGTATTTGCATCAGCCGCATTGTATTGAAGGTCGTCTGCAGCGATTCCTGTATAAAAGGTTGAAGTCCCGGCGAGATTGATGCTTAATGTTGTGGTATACAATCCGCGTATAACACTATTTGCAGAAGCATCTGTAGAGAATGCTTCGCCAGCTACAACTTGTGTCGGTGGAGCGCCCAATTCCACAAATTTTTCGCAGGAGCTGGTCAAAAGACTTCCACTGGTAATTGCTAATAATAATATGTTTTTATTGATGTTTAATTTCATGATCTCTAGTTTTAAAATTGACAGTTAAATCCAAATACAATCGTCCGCAATGGAGGCAATACTTGGGCAATCGTTCCAGTTCCTAAACCAGATGGACCGCCTTGCACGGTCGTTTCGGTATCCAGGACATATTTGTTCTTGGCCCAAGTAAAGAGATTTTGCCCTTGCATAAATACATTACAATTAGACATTTTTAATCTCGAAGTCCAGCTTTTGGGCAGGTTGTAAGATAAATTGACAGACCTCAATTTAATATAGGAAGCATCCCCATAGACAGCATCAGAGCTGGTATATTGATTATAAGAGTTGCTTAATGCAACTCCATCAGCTGAAGATGCCGGTATTGTCGGGATAATTGCTCCCGGGATATTGGTATTGCTGTTATTTGGTGTCCATCTGTCCAACCAGTAATCATTTTGGTTGAGCATAGCACCAGGTCTCGTGTTGAGGATTTTAGTTACTCCAAAGCGGTGGTTAAATTGAAAGAATACGCCGAGCTCGAAGCCTTTGTAGGAAAAAGTATTGTTAAATCCACCATAGAAAGGTGTACCTAAGTTAGCAACGTATCGGTCATCGCCCGTTATAGCCCCATCGCCATTGCGGTCTTCGTATAACGCTCTTCCTGTTGCGGGGTCTACACCTTGATAGTGATACAAACGGACCATATTGAGCGGCTCGCCAACTAGAAAGCTACTTGAATAAAATGTGTTTTCAATTCCAGGAAATTCGACAAGTTTGTTTTTATAAAACGTGAAATTAGCAGATGTTTTCCATGTAAAATTTTCATTTGTAATATTGGTGGTGTTCAACTCCAATTCCAAGCCTGTATTTTGGATCAATGCCGGTAGGTTTTCTTTGTAACTGTTGTAGCCCGTTTGAGTACTTAAAACTAAATCAGTTATCTGGTCAGAAGAACGATTTCTGAAAAAGTTTCCAGTAAACAAAATTCGATCTTTCAAGAAACCTAGATCTAAAGCAAACTCCAGTTTTTTGGTTGTTTCCCACTTGATATATTCATTTGGAAGTGTTCCAATATTCATGGAAGGATTATTCAGATATGCGGTTGTTGAAGAGTAGAGTGGAAGATAAAGGTAATTTGAAATTTGATCATTACCTGTAGTTCCATAGCTCGCTCTCAATTTACCAAAACTTAAAAACGTTAGATTATCTTGTATAAAATCCTCTTTTCCAAAGACCCATCCTAGCCCTATTGCTCCAAAATTTCCGAATCGGTTTTTAGGTCCAAAACGAGATGAGCCATCTCTTCTAAAAGTTCCATTAAACAAATATTTCTCTTTCCAGTCGTAATTTACTTTTCCGAATAGTGCATTGTATTTGTAATATACGAGGTTATTGCTGGCAGTGAATAATCCTGCGGCACTGAGCGAACCTAAAAGTGCATCGTTTGAATAATTAGAACCATTGGTTGTCTGTGAACGGGATGAATTTTGCTGAAAACTTGTTCCAATTAATGCCGTAAATTTACCTTCGCCGATACTTTTTACATAATCCAATGTCGGTTCAATAATCCAATTTTCGGCCTTTGTATTAGAGAAACTGGAAGATCCAAGCGGGTTGGAGACGGTGTTGTTTAAGGAAGTAATTGGGCGTTGATTATTTTGGTTCAACTGTGTGATGGTATAGCCAAAATTTGCTTTTGCAGTCAGTCCAGGTATAATTTTGTAACTCAGATTGGCATTTGAGATCAGATTATTGGTATTACCAAAGTATTTCCGTTCGAGCAAGGCGATTGGGTTGTCAATAAAAGCTGATGACGGTAACCAATAGTATTTTCCATTGTCACCATAGATTGGATAATTGGGGGGCAAATTGTAGAGAGATGTGACATCAGAGGAAGGCATATCGGAATTGTCGTTGGCATAGCTAACTGATAAAGCGGCATTGAATTTTTTGTCAGAGGAGGTGTGATCCAAGTTTAACCGTGAGGTAAAGCGACTGTTTTTGCTATCTCCATAAAAAACAGTACTCTCGCGTCTATATCCCGAATTAAAGAAAAAGCGGGTAGATTCGTTTCCACCAGACATATTCGCTTGAACGTCGGTAATATGTCCTTTGTTTCCAATCAGCATTTTCTGCCAATCTGTCGATTTGTTCTGATCCCATAACATAAGATCTGGAGCGTTATCGGCTGTAGGTGTAACTCCAGCATTAGCAAAAGCCTCTTTTCTTAGCGTGAGATATTGTTCTAGGTTCAACATAGGGATAAAGTGGTTGACCTCGGTAAATCCGGTGTTAAAGTTGACACCAATGCGAGTACGACCTGCAGATCCTTTTTTTGTGGTGATCAATACGACACCATTTGCGCCCCGGCTACCATAGATCGCTGTAGCGTCGGCATCTTTCAAGACATCGATACGTTCAATATCCGCTGGATTAATCATGCTGAAGGGACTTAAGCCGCCTGAAGAAGCTGAGATACCAAATGAATTGAGGTTATCTGTTGCAGGTTGTCCGCCGTTAAAATTGGTAAATGGAACTCCATCAACCACGTATAGCGGTATTGAACCAGAGGTTGTTCCACTTAATGACGCTTGATTCCTAATCTGAATCTGAACAGCACTTCCGGGCACACCATTGTTTTGGGCGATCAATACACCGGACATTCTTCCCGATAGTGCGGCAAGGGGATTACTTACAGGTTGAGAGGTAATGTCCTTCGCTGTGATCGAAGCAACTGATCCCGTATTCAGTCTACGTGTTGTCGTACCGTAGCCAATAACAACCACTTCTTCTAAGCTTCCTTCTTCCGGTTTCAGTTTAATAGGAGTAGAATTGGCAATAAGCTGCTTTGCAGTGATATCAACCTTCTGATAACCAATAAAAGAAAAAGTAATAATGACATCGTCATTTGGAATACGCAGCCCCCATTGTCCATTGACATCCGTTGCGGTACTCGTTTGCATATTGCGGTATTCTGCTTTTTGCCAGTCCTTTATGATAACAGATACTCCTGCCAAAGGCGTTCCATTTTCATTGACTACTTGGCCCGCAATGTGTTGCTGATTCTGTTTTTTTTCTTTTATAGCGATAATATCATTGTCCAATACTTCCCATGTTAGGTTGCTCCCGGCCAGAGACTGGGAAAGAAGATCTTTTACACTGATTTTCTTTCCAACAATATTGATTGTCGAGTTTGGGAGAGTCGATTTGCTAAAGAACATTTTGTATTTGCTCTTGTCATTGATTGTTTGAAATACATCTTCGAGTTTTCCTCCCTGGACGGAGACATCAATTTTTTCAGTTTGAGAATAGGCGAAGCTCTGTATATGCATGGCGCTAAGACAAATGAGCAGTAAAGCCAATCTCGACTCTTTTCTAAATTTGGGTTTTGTTTTGTTCATGTGAGTTATATAGGTTGATTGTTTTTAGAATAGTTGTATTTGATTTTTCCCCGTTTTTTTAATTTGAAAGTAATTGACAGTTTGTAATGCTTTTAGGATATTTTCTAGTTGTTCGTTTTCGAATGTTGCTGAGTAGCGTTGGTTGGCAACTGCTTTGTATGTAATTTTAATTTCCACGCCATACATGCGCTCTAGCTTTAAGGCGATATCCAGTAATCTATCATCTTGAATGGTAATCCGATTTAATAACCATTCGGTTTCTAAAGCGGATCCGTCTTTTTCAGAGATGGAAAATGGCTGAATAGCTATTGCCATGGGAGCCGATGCGGTTTTAGTAGTTGTCGATGGGAATTCCTTTTCAACTCCATATACCTTTCTGATCACAAACTTTTCTTTGGGCTTTAATATAAATTTCTGATTGTCAGTTCCTTTTTTCCAAATGGATACTTTGCCACGTACCAAAGCTGTTTCGGCATTATTTTCTTCGGCATAATCGCGCACATTGAAAGCGGTTCCCAGAACGCTAATTTCCATTCTTGGTGTATGAATAAGGAAGGGCTTGGATGGATTTTTGGCGACATCGAAAAATGCTTCCCCGATCAAAGTAACTTCACGTGTGCTGGAATCTTTGAATGAGGCGGGGTAGATTATTTTGCTCGACGCATTAAGTGTAACTTTTGTACCGTCTTCTAGAACAATTCGCTGCTGTTGTCCGTTTGTTAGCGTTAGTTCTTGATTGTTTGATTGCGTAATTTTGTAAAGATAAAGAGATGTAAAAGCGATACAGAGGATAGCTGCAGCTGCTGCAATTCTAGGGAAATTGAATATTTTCTGATTCCTCCGAGTCAGTTTCTTTATAATTCTGCCATGAATGCGTGCTTTGAGTGCTTTCTGTACATGATCGGGTAGTGTTTTGCTTAAATTCGGTCGGGATGAAAATGAATCGAAAAAACGTTCCACGACGTCTATTTCTTCCGAATTGGCTTCGCCTTTTAAGTATTTGTCAATTAGCTTTTCGAGCTCTTGGTTAGGATATTGCATATGATTAGTACAATGTTCACTTAAATAGTGCCCCTAACAGGAAAAAATGTACTAGTCTAAATTGGTGTTTATTTGTAATTTGCTTATTTACAGCTGTATAAAATTAATAGTAGCGTCAAAAAATGTTGGATAACAAGTTTTTTTAATTTTTGAATTGATACTCCGAGGTGATTTTGAACTGTATTTTGGGAAGTTTCTGTCAAATCACTAATTTCTTTTGTGGTAAGTCCATCTAAGTATCTCATTTTAAAGATTTCTTTTCTTTTTTGTGGGAGATGGGCTACCCATTGTTCAATTAAAGATTTTAAATCCTTTTCGGCATACTGATCTCCTTCCAGAATTTCATAACTTCGATAAAGGTGATGATTTTCTTCGATAAGGATATTTCTGCGTTTGTTTTTCTTATAGGTTTCAAAGACTTTGTATTTCATGCATGCAATGAGGTAGGATTTCAGGTTGTGAATTTCTCTACTGAGACAGTGTTCCCAAAGTTCAATAAATACATCCTGAACAATCTCTTCACAGGAAGCCAAATCTTCGAGCCTTTTGTAAGATTCATCTAAAAGTAAAGACCAATATTTATCATACAGAATATTGAAAGCCTCTAAATCGCCTTCTCGAAGCTTAGCTAACAAGCTTGCATCATTATGAGCTGGATATTTATCGTTTTTCATGATATGATAGCGTGAAGTTGAATTCCTTGGGTTGGTAGGGTTTAGGAATGTAACTTTTTTTCAATATTACAGATTTTATTAAATAAGGTCAAGATCTGTAGGTATTTTTTATTTTTTGTGTTTAATCTTTTGAAATTCATTAAACATTTGACATCATCATTTGGGCTTATATTCATAAGAAATTGGTTTTTGAGCCGTAATTAACTCAAAATTAGGTTGAATAAAATTAAAATAGAATTCACTTTTAATTTTTCGAATAAATAGTCAAAAGTACATTTGTTTTTGGATGAGTACTGAAATTTATCTTGTTTTATGCTTGCAGAGCCATAAAAAATTCGGTTTTTATTGTCAAGGTTTAATAATATTTTAAATTAATAAAAGACCCCTAATGTTCATTAAATTAGAAATGCGTGAACTGATTGAATCTGCAAAAAAAGAAAAAAAAGGATAGTTGTCAGGATAGCAACAGATTTTGCTAAATCGTATCTTCGAAGGAGAGGATAAACCAGCGAAGCCCCGATATGTACTTTCGGGGCTTCGTTGTATCGGGGCTTCGCTGTATAAGTCATCAAAGCAGGCCCCTTAATCCATCGGCTTAATTTGATCAGGATAGGGGATCTGCTGTCCTGTAGCTTTGTAGGTCGGTAACTGAGCCTTCCACGTGCGGAGCATATCCGAAAGTAACTTGCTGAGCTCGCTGGTTTTTCCTTTCATTTTTGGGGCAAGATTGTTGAGCTCACCGATATCTTGCTGGAGGTTATAAAGTTCAAGCTTCCCATTTTTCATATCGTAAAGCAACTTATAATCACCTTGTCTTATTGCCGAGAAAAAGTTAATTCCAGGGCCGTCTGGCACGGTCCACTTGTTGGGAATATTCCATACCAATGGACGGCTGTTCCAATTGTCGGACCTATTGCCTTCCATTAATGGCAAAAGATTTTTTCCATCTGGTTTTTCCTGTACGAGCTGATAGTGATCTATTTTGGCTAAACTGAGAATCGTTGGAAAGAGATCTTCGACCATAACAGGGGTAGCATCTGTGCTTGCAGGGTGCTGTTTGGCCTGTTTGATCAACAGAGGAACCCGGATTCCACCTTCGTAAACCGACCCTTTCCCAGCTTTTAATGGCAGGTTCTGTGTATGGCTTGGTCCGGTGCGCATAGGGCTGAGGCTTAGTCCGCCATTGTCGCTAAGGAAAATAATGACGGTGTTATCGTATAGGTTTTTGTCTTTAAGAAATTGAACGATATCACCCATACTTTTGTCATAACCTTCGACCAGTGACGCATAAGCTGCTTCAGTGGAATCTAAGCCACGGTCGAGGTATTTTTGCACAAAACGTGGATCGGGTTGGATCGGGACATGCACCGCATAGTTTGAAAAATTAAGGAAAAAAGGCTCCTTACGGCGTATAGGCTCCTCCAGTGCCTTCAGCGCCTCCCGGGTTAAGGCTTCCGTTAGAAATGTGGATGTGCCATGATATTCCATAAGGTCGGGAACTGCCTGATAACCTGCTTTACCAGGAAGGTTTCCGTAATTCTGCTCGCCATAGTAGTTTTGTGGATGCCCAGCGGAGTGTCCTGCAATATTGACCATAAAACCCAAATTTAAAGGGCTGGCACCAGGTGTTCCGGCAGATCCCCAATGTGCTTTACCCACATGAATGGTATAGTAACCATTGGCCTTAAGGATGCTTGGAAATGGAGTAGCATATATCGTATGTGGTATTTTGGGTACAGGGCTTAGTCCGTTGATATTCCAATCCGGTGGATTCAACAATTCATCTTTGCTATCGGTCGGGGTGTCAGCTTTAGGATGGGTCCAATTGGTGACACGATGATGAGCAGCATTTAAACCGGTCAGAAAGCTCACCCGGGAAGGTGTGCACACCGGTGTCGCATACGCATTGGTAAATTTAATGGCTTCTTTGGCCAATGTTTCCAGATAGGGGGTATGAAACTTTTCGTTGATCGGTGTTTTGACCTTGTAAAATGGTTCGGACATGTCCTGCCAACCGAGGTCATCCACAAAAAACACGACAATATTGGGGCGTTCTGTTGTGGATACCGATTGGTGCTTCTGCTTAACTTTTGTTCGGTTGACAGTTTGCGCATGGCCTCCTACACACATACCCATGAATAACACCGCAAGGGTGAACGATGAATTGTTTTTGCGAAATAACATAGGGACAGTTTATAGTTTAAATATCGGGACTTGTTATTGATCCAATGTTTCTAAATCACTTTGTTTGCCATTTACCGTATTGTTTGAAATAATGCTATTTGCGACACGTTCAAAAAATAAGGGCTTTTTATTCCAATGAAATGCAGGATATTCCTTATTGGTCTTGATTTGATTGTTGCGAAAGACCAATCCATTGACTGATTTGGCGTAAAGAATAGGCTTATCGAAGGTTTCAAAGCGGTTGTCTTCGATGACGATATGGCTATGGAAGTATTTCTGCTGATTTTTTAAATCCGGAATTTCTGGATAGATCGATATAATCGCATTGGTAAATTGGAACATATTGGTCAAGGCATTGATAAACGTGTTTTTTCGGATGCGAATATCGTGGCAGCTGCCAGTTTCATACCAACCATTGGCATCGCCACACAGGAGAATAGCGGTACCTGAAGTATGATCAAACAGGTTGTTTTCTACCAGGGTCTTTTTTGGCGTACTGAATAAAGCTCCCCGGGCTCTATTGTGACGAATGGTATTGCCGCTAAATAGTACACCTGGAGTCCATGTGAGGTTTTCGATGCCAATATCCATTTTTGTTGGGTCAATAGCTGGATCCAAAGCAGTACTTAAGGTGATTTTGAATTCGCGGATTGGCTCTGAGGCTTTCTCGCGTAAAACGCTAATGGATTGGATCTTATTTTTCTGGTCCCAGAGTTCCATGGTGCTGGATCGGATAAATTGGACCGTATCCCCCTGGTAGCCCCAGTCAAATCCGTAGGATTGATCGTGCATATAACGACCGACCAATGTTTTGTCGTCTAGTCGTTTGGTGATCTTCAGGTAGGTGCCATGGATATTGATGGCATCATCCATCATATTTTCATACAGTCCATTCTTCGATACAATAACACCCTTGCAACCCGAAAAATGTGTTGCGTCGGCCTGAGCTGTAAAATAACGCGGATCCTGATCGCTGCGAAGTGCAATTCGGAAACCTTCCAATGTGATGTTGTCCGTTAATTGAGCTAGCAAACCCATGCCTTCGGCGTAATGGACGGCGATATTTTCAAGTCGTATATTTTTTCCTTTATGGACAAATACGCCCGGACTGGGACGAAATCCCGCGCGCATGGCAACGACGGTACCCGGTATAAGCTTGCTATTCTTCCATTGCTGCGCTTGAATAATACCCTGAGAGAGCTCTTTCACTTTGGTTGTGCCCACGCGGATATCGCTTGTATTATAGACTATCCGTTTGGTCTTTTCTTCAAAGGCAATCCCCGATGTCGGTCTCAGTTGCCAGCCTTCACCGGTATTGTAAAATATGCTGTCTTTGATCGTATAGGTTACCCAAGGTGCAGTTTGATAAGTAATTGTACCGTTGATTGTATCGTTTTGTAAAATCTTGACCTGGCAGATCTGAGGGCGCTCAAAATCGATGTGGATATTTTTCAACGTGAGGTTTTTATTCTCGATCAATGCGATAGGTAACATGCGTCCATGATAGATAAAGTCTGATCCTTGTCCATCAATTGTGATGTTGTCGCAATTTTCAAATGCCATACCTACGGTTTTGGGGTTGTCCTGATCGTGATTGGAGATGTAGTATTCGCGGGTTAGCGCCCCTTCTGGATGAAAGTCATAACGTCCCTTTTTGAATTTTAAAATAATAGGTTGTTTCTTGCCAATCTTGCTGAAGATGGATTGAATAGCTTTATTGACCAATGCCGTACTATTTGTGCCCGTGTTGGGAACAACACCATAGGTGGAAAGATCGATACTCTTCGTTGCGGACTGTGCAAGGCTGTCAAAATAAATAAATGGTAGGAGAAGGATAAGTAAATAAGGTTTTAGGATGTTCATGATGTCCTGCTATTGATAAATTGGTTTATATCGCACAAGTTCCCTATGGGATTGGCTTGTCGAATATAGGGATAATCGTTCAACATCCAAATTAAGTCGTAAAGCGTAGCGTTTTTTTTACGCACTACATCAATCAACATTTATCTTGCAGTTCAAAGGTAAATGGTATGCTTTTTACCATCACAGTGAATTGTCACAAAAAAATGGCGAATTCAACGATGGGCTTCATTCCATCTGCGTAGACCGCTTGGAGTACAACAAGGACGGCAGTATCAAGAAGGTAAAGCAGACTGATTTATTGACAGGTCCCAAATAATCGATGGGCGCGAAGACAATATGTTGCCAAAAAAAATTAACTTTAGGGGGCGGAACAACTGTTTCGCCCTTAAACCATCAAATACTTAATTGTTTAAAATGCTAACGAAGAATATCAAACGTAAAACCAATACATTGTTACGCACAATATGTTGTTGTTCTCTTCTTTCGGTCAATATGCTAAAAGGTTTTTCCCAGGCTAAAATGACGAAAGATTATGTTGACTATGTCAATCCTTATATGGGCAACATCAGCCATTTATTGGTGCCAATCTATCCAACAGTCCACTTGCCAAACAGCCTTTTGCGCGTTTATCCTGAGCGTGGAGACTATACGTCAGACCGTCTGTTCGGTCTGCCGCTTATCGTTACCAGCCATCGTGGAAAATCGGCATTCAATCTTAGTCCCATGGTGAAATTGCCAGGCAGTTTGAAACCGGTACAACTGTATAGTTACGATCAGGAGGAAATACATCCGTATGCCTATTCGGTGCTGTTGGATCAGGAGAATATTCAGGTAGACTATGCGCTGTCGCATCAGTCGGGGATGTATACCTTTACGTTTCAAACAACTTCTACAAAATATCTTCAGTTCAACTCGCAGGAAGGAAAACTTCAATGGGACGGACAGGGACTTTCGGGTACACAGGATATTGGTAATGGAACGCATGTGTATATTTATGCTATTCCCGAATCCAAGCCTGTTGCGGTAAAGCGACTGCAAGGCCAACAACTTGAAAATGCAACAGAAGCTGTTGGTAAGAATTCGTGTATGGTATTGGAGTTCAATCAGGCAGGGACTAGCTTGCGCATGAAATATGGTGTTTCATTTATCGATGTCGCACAGGCAAAAGCCAATTTAAAGCGTGAAATCAGCGACTTTGATCAAAAGAAGCTGGCTGAAAAAGGCCGTAAAATATGGAACGACGCTTTAGGTAAAATTGCCGTGGAAGGCGACAATGAGTCCAATAAACATGTGTTTTATACCTCCTTATACCGCACCTACGAAAGGCCAGTCAATATTTCTGAGGATGGCCGTTATTATAGTGCGTTCGACGGTAAGGTCCATCAGGACGAGGGCAAACCTTTTTTTACCGATGACTGGATCTGGGACTCCTACCGGGCACATCATCCATTGCGGGTACTGTTAGAGCCTGGCACAGAATCCTTGATCCTCAATTCTTTTGTCCGGATGTCTGAACAGATGGAGCAGCCTTGGTTACCTACTTTCCCTGAGATTACGGGTGATAGTAGACGGATGAATTCCAATCATGGTGTAGCAACTTTGTTGGATGCTTACCGCAAAGGAGTACGTAATTTTGACATCAAGAAAGCCTATCTGGCAGCAAAAGGTGCGATTACAGAAAAGACGCTAGCTCCTTGGTCGGGAAAAGCCGCGGGGAAATTAGACGAATTTTTTAAGGAGAAAGGCTATATTCCAGCATTATATCCAGGTGAGAAAGAAACGATACCAGAAGTAAACGGTTTTGAACGGAGACAGCCTGTCGCTGTAACCTTGGGTACCTCTTACGACTTATGGTGCTTGGCACAGCTTGCTCAAGAATTGGGTAACCAGGCTGACTATGATCTCTTTATGAAGCAATCTTTCAATTATAGAAATCTTTTCAACGAACAGACCAAATTTTTCCATCCCAAAGATGACAAAGGAAATTTTATCATGCCTTTTGATTATGTGTTTTCTGGCGGACAGGGAGCACGGGAGTATTATGGTGAAAACAATGCGTGGATATATCGTTGGGATGTACAGCACAACATTCCGGATCTGATCAAATTGATGGGGGGAAATGAATTGTTTGTCAAATACCTTGATGAGATGTTTCAGCAACCTTTGGGTCGGTCGAAATTTGATTTTTATGCGCAGCTTCCCGATCATACAGGTAATGTTGGACAATTTTCCATGGCGAACGAGCCGGCTTTGCATATTCCTTATCTCTACAATTACGCCGGACAACCTTGGATGACACAGAAACGGATACATAAACTGATCGGTGAGTGGTTTAGAAACGATCTTATGGGGGTACCGGGCGATGAAGACGGTGGAGGGATGTCAGCTTTTGTGGTCTTTTCCCAAATGGGCTTCTATCCTGTAACACCAGGTCTGACTTCCTACAGCATCGGCTCTCCATTTTTCCAGAAAGTGAGCATGCAGCTTCCTAATGGCAAGTCTTTTGTAATTATCGGCAAGAATGCATCTGCAAAAAACAAATACATTCAATCGGCGAAATTAAATGGGCAGCCGCTGAACGTTCCACAGCTGACCCATGCCGACGTGCTGAAAGGTGGCACATTGGAATTTGTGATGGGGAATAGAGCAAATCGAAATTGGGGAAACTAACATAGCTTGCTTACCAGCATAATCACGCCAGAAAGTAAAAAAGTAAAAAGCGCTGTTGATCATCGATCCACAGCGCTTTTGTTATAGATAGTTGTTTTCCATTAGCTATTTACAATTAACCCAATTAATAGTCCATTAATAAAGTATTAATGGAACATATAAGTATTTGTTTTTAATATAACAACAGCGTTTCAGCTTGGATGCAGCCGGTTGCATTGTTTTTTATACTAAAAAAGTGACAAAGTGAATTTCAATAAATAAAAGACAATCGATTGCGTTATTTGCGCAATCGATTTCGTGACACCATTGTTTTGTTCCCATAAAATATCCCTCTAATTTAACGTACTGAACCAGTCACTCTAATACTAAACTGACAGACTCAATTTTACTAACTATTTAATTATGATTTCAAAATTTACAAGTAACCAAAAGGTAAGCCTGCTTGCTATTGCTCTTCTTGTTGCGTCTTCGCAAAATTTGTGGGCCGAAGAAATGCCGATTGCATTTAAACATACAGCAAAAGAGGCCGCTCAGAACCAAGTTACCGGGAAAGTAACCGCAGAAGATGGTCCTCTTGCGGCTGCGACTGTTTCGGTCAAAGGGACATCGGTATCGACATCGACAGATGCAAAGGGAACATTTGCAATTCGAGCTAAAGCGGGAGATATTTTGCTTGTTAGCAGCGTTGGCTACAAAACCAAAGAAGTGACAGTTACAGGAACGACCCTATCAATTCAGCTGGAAAGTAATAATGAGGCTTTGGAGGAAGTGGTCGTTGTGGGATTCGCTAAACAAAAGAAAGTAAATCTAACTGGTGCTGTACAGGCGATCACGTCAAAGGATCTACAGGACCGTCCCGTTACAAATGTATCCTCAGCGATCCAGGGTAAATTTTCGGGTGTAACAATTACTCAAAATTCAGGACAGCCCGGTAAAGACAACGGTACGATCCGAATCCGTGGCCTAGGTACTATCAATAATGCAAATCCGCTTGTTATTGTCGATGGAATAGAAAGCTCGATGAATAACATCAACCCCAACGATATTGAAAGTGTTTCGGTACTGAAGGATGGACCTAGTGCAGCAATTTATGGATCTAAGGCTGCAAACGGCGTTATCTTGATTACGACGAAAAAGGGCGGTAGTGGCAAGCCGCAATTGAATTATACAGGCTATGCCGGTATTCAGGATCCAACACGTCTACCGGAATATATGAACTCTTATGACCATGCTGTCATCTTAAACGAGGCTCTTAAAAATGAAGGGAAGATGCAGCGTTTCTCCCAGCAGGATCTAGAACTTTTCAAAAATGGATCTGATCCGGACGGTCATCCCAATACAGATTGGTTAGGGTTGTTGTATAAAGGGTCAGGTTTCCAGCAATCGCATAATTTGCAGGTTACAGGAGGAACAGAAGATGTGCAGTATATGGCTTCCGGAGGCTATCTAGGGCAGAAAGGTGTTATTAAAGTAGCGAGTTCGGACCGGTATAATTTACGCACAAATGTGGGGGCAAAAGTGTCTTCCAGACTTCGATTTGATTTAGGGCTGGCGTATAACTATCAACGTATTACCGAACCCGTAAACCCTTATACAGGTGACATGGCACAGATCTTTAGACAGGTAAATCGTATTCCTAGTTTTATTCCATACAAATATAGCAATGGTGTGTATGGTCGTGGTAGCGACGGTAACCCAATCGCTTGGATGGATCTGGAGGCAAAGGACAATATGATCAATAAACATACGCAGGTCAATTTCTCCGGTGAATTTAAGATTATGGATGGATTGAAGATCAAACAAGTTGTTGGCTTTCAACCGATCGACAATATGTCTTCCAAATTCGTCAAAGACATCCAATACTATGCACCGAACGGTGATTTGGGACCTAAGCAAGGGGTGAATAATCTGACTGTTTACAACTTTCAATCTGAACGATTGACTTTTCAAACCTTGTTGACCTATGACAAAAAGATTGCTGACCATCAGATCAATGTTTTAGGTGGTTTTATGGATGAAACATTCCGTGCGGATTACTCCAGTGCTTATGCACAAGGTTTCTTAAATAATGATTTTTCAGAACTGAATTTGGGCAGCAAAGACGGAATGAAAGTCGATGGGGGAGCCAAAAAGCTAATATTACGCTCTTTCTTCGGTCGTATCAATTATGCATTTGCGGATAAGTACCTATTGGAAGCCAATGTGAGACGTGATGGAACATCGCGATTCTTGGGAAGCAATCGTTGGAGTACATTCCCGTCTTTCTCAGCAGGATGGCGTATTTCTCAAGAAGATTTCTTTAAAGAATCCTCGTTGTCTGATGTAATCTCAGAATTGAAATTAAGGGGCGGTTGGGGTAAACTAGGAAACCAACAATTAGCGGCAACATCAGACAATTCATATCCTTCTTCAGACGCTTATTATCCAGGCTTATTTACCATTTCTCCTGGTTATAACTATTCTTTTGGTGGTGAGATCAGTTCCGGTGGAGCCATCGTAGAATCGGCAAACCCAATATTAAAATGGGAGTCAACGACAAGCACCAACATTGGTTTGGACCTGAACTTCAAAAATAATCTAGGCTTTGTATTTGAATACTTTGACCGTAAAACTGATGGGGTATTGTTAAAACTGCCTGTATCGAACTTATATGGTCTTCCAGCACCTTACCAAAATGCAGGGAAAGTACAAAATAATGGGGTAGAGCTACAAGTAAATTATCAAAATAGTATCGGAGATTTCAAATATAGCATTGCCGCAAACGGTTCTTATATCAACAACCAGATTAAAAAATGGGCGAGCGACGAACCACAGGTCAATGGAACTTTCTATATCTATGAGCAGGGCCGACCAATCCGTTCGTTTTATGGCTACGAAACAGCAGGAATCTATCGTTCGGATGAAGAATATAAAAACAGTGGCATTCAAGGCGTAAATGGAACTGTAGGTGCTGGTGATATTATCTATAAAGATCAGAATGGCGATAAAAAAATCGATGGAAATGACCGTGTATATCTAGGTTCGCCTGATCCGAAATTCATCTTTGGTCTGACGTCCAATATGAGTTATAAAAACTTTGATCTGAGCCTATTCTTCCAAGGGGCCGCTAAAGTACAGGGCTATCTTTGGGGTGAAGCCATTGGCGGGATCTCGGGATCTGATAAACCGACAACCATTTTTGCAGATCGTTTCAATGCAGAGACCAATCCAAATGGATCGATGCCGAGGGCATTGACCAGTTGGTCACAAAATAGTCCTTCAGGCACTCCTTCCGATTTTTGGATACAGAATGCAAGTTATGTCCGCTTGAAGAACATTACCTTCGGTTATACCTTACCAAAAACGTTTACGGATAGAATCGGTATTAAAGGGGCTAAGGTATACTATAGTGGGCAAAACCTCTTGACTTTTACTGGTTTTGCTAAAGGATTTGATCCGGAGGCTCCAGCGGATTCTAGAGGTAATTACTACCCACAAGTGAAAACAAATGTGTTTGGTCTTAACGTAAACTTTTAATTGAAAATCATGAAACTTAGAAATATAACGATTGCATTGAGCGTAGCCACCTTATTGTTCTCTTGTCAAAAACTCGATCAGGAACCGTTGGATGCATATAATGCCGATAATTTTTGGAAAACGGAAGCAGAAACCGATTTTGCTGTAACAGGTTTGTACAGCGGTACAAGGGGAAGCGACGGTAAGCTGGCCGAAGGATCTGCTTGGGAAGACGGTACACAGATCTTTTACATGGACTGTACTTCGGATAACTCCAATAGTGATTTCCCTTGGGAAGGATTCCAAGCTTTGGGAAATGGGACGGCAACACCGACAAACTCTGGAAACGCAGAGGCACGCTATACGTACGAGCATATCCGTCGTGCTAATTATATCCTTGAAAATATTGAAAAATCGCCGGTTAATGCTGAAAAAAAGAAACGGCTGACCGCTGAGGTACGCGTCATACGCGCATATAAGTATTTTGATATGGCGACCTTATTTGGGGGAGTACCTATCATTACGAAAACTTTGACCACAGAAAATTCGTTCGTGCCTGCAAATACGCAAAAAGAAGTATTGGAATTTGTGGAAAAAGAATTGAAAGAAGCTGCAGCAGATTTGTCGTTTGCTAAGGGAGGCGGGCGGATGTCAAAAGGTGCCGCCCTTGGTTTGTTGGCTCGCTGTTATGCTTTTGAAAAGAAATATCAGGATGTCATCAATACAACACAGGAGATCATCTCTTCGGCTAATTATAAATTATTCGATGATTATGCAACCCTATTTGAAGAGGCAAATGAAAACAACAGTGAGGTTATGATGAATATCGAATATTTGGTAAATGTTCAAGGATACACTTCACTCGGTATTATGCTGCCTAATTCGATGGGAGGATGGGGGTCTATTGTACCAACACAGAGCTTGGTAGATGCTTACGAAACTGCCGATGGACAGACTATTGATGAGTCGAAATCTTATGACCCTGCCAATCCCTATGAAAAAAGAGATCCACGCCTGAGTGCAACAATTGTTTATCCAGGAGCACTGTACAATGGTAAATATTTCGATCCATTAAATCCGAAATCGGAAGATTATCCATCTGGTCCAGATAATGCATCTAGCACAGCTTACAACTATAAGAAATATATCCAAAATCCGAGCAGTTATGCGAACATTTGGAACGTGGGTACCAACATTATTGTGATGCGTTATGCCGAAATGCTTTTGTTAAATGCGGAAGCAAAGATTGAATTGGGGATCATTGATAATAGCGTATATGACAATATCGATCTGGTTCGTCTACGCGCAAAGATGCCAAAAGTAGATAAAGCAGTTTACAGTGGTCAGAGCAAACTGCGTGAGTTGGTTCGTCGCGAGCTGCGTGTAGAATTCGCAGGAGAAGGACGCCGTCGCTTTGATATTATTCGTTGGGGAATAGCCAAAGATGTGATGAACGGTCCTGTCAATGGCGCGCTGTCAAAAGGTGCGGTGGATCCTAAAACAGGCA
The DNA here is from genome assembly GCF_002339225.1 of Sphingobacterium sp. UBA2610. Taxonomy (NCBI): domain Bacteria; kingdom Pseudomonadati; phylum Bacteroidota; class Sphingobacteriia; order Sphingobacteriales; family Sphingobacteriaceae; genus Sphingobacterium; species Sphingobacterium sp. UBA2610. The sequence goes on along the minus strand of NZ_DDKA01000033.1, from coordinate 96,154 downwards.
AGGTTACTTACACGTCGCTAACGGACCGTTTTTTCTCTGAAAATAGAACGTTCAAAGCTGGAAAAAATGAATTGTGGCCAATTCCGCAAGCTGTAATCGATAACAGTAAAGGAACGTTGAAACAAAATGTAGGGTATTAATTTTCTCCTGCTATATTTTTTACGAAGCAAGCAAGCAAGCAAGCAA
>NZ_DDKA01000033.1:0-95767 GCF_002339225.1 Sphingobacterium sp. UBA2610 | reverse complement strand
AGCAAGCAAGCAAGCAAGCAAGGCGGTTATGTGATACACTCACTTAACCGCCTTTTTGTAGTTATAGGGCATTTCTAATTTTTTTTGTATAATTTTTTTGTGGAAAAAGAAAAAATGATCATCTTATGTTAAAATGTATTCTACTTTAGCGTGACACGCAGTAGATAGATCAATTATGAATTATATAAGCTGAAATGCATGAGAGGTGTTTTATGTGCACTTGCGATAACTACAGTTTTAATTTTATCGTTTAATAAGCTTGTCTATAATGATACGCCCATGGCGAATCATGCAACATTATTAACCGAAGTGAATCGCCATAAAAAAGAAATCAAAAGTATCTTGATGACCGATAGTAATTTTTCGGATCTACGCTTTTTTGATGCTACGCTAAAAAATAATAGAATTTTGATGTTGGGTGAAATGCTGCACAATGATGGCGAAACTTTCAAAGCGAAAGCCAGACTCATCCGTTATCTGCATGAGCATCTCGATTATGACGTAGTTTTATATGAGGCAGGGCAATATGATATGTGGATGATGAATGCACAGATGGATACCCCTACGAGTCGGTCTCAAGTAAAAACGGTCGGCGGTATCGGTCTATTTGACTTTTGGTGGCAAAATGAGGAAAATCAACTGCTCTTAACTTATTATAAAAATACGAAAACATCCCAGAATCCTATTTCTCTCGGTGGGTTTGATATTCAGTTTTCGGGTAGGGAATTGTCTGATAAGCGGGCGAAATTATTAGAAGATTTCTTAGTCAAAAATGGGATTGATTCAACCAAGTATCCTTTATTGAAAAAAAATAGAAACAAACTGGAATACCTGACATATGAACGTTTTGCCAGCAAGCAGCTCGATGCGGACCAAAAGAAACAGTTTTTAGCAGAATTGGATGCATTGAGCCGTGTGATCAGCAGGGGTGTAAAAGACAATGAGCACCTGATCTATAGCCGATACCTGTCCGATATGAGAAATAACTTTGACAAATCTTGGCGCTATAAATCAGGATCAATGCAGAGCATGCATTTTAGGGATTCCCTGATGGCAGAAAATCTATGCTATCAGATCGATTCGCTTTACGCCGGCAAAAAGATTATCGTCTGGTGTGCCAATATCCATAGCTTTTCTGCTCCATACAATAAAGATTATCGGCCGCTTGGGACTTATATAAAGCGTAAATATGGCGCTCAAGCATATAGCCTGGACTTTACTTCCTATGGACGATACGATAAAACTGGCCGTGTTGTCGATAGAGTGGGTAAGTTGGCGGTGGAAAATGTATTTCATGCCACTAAATTGCCTTATTTCTTTTTAGATCTTCGGGAGTTGTCCAACAATAGTATTTTAAAACAGAATTTTAGTTCAGTCATCAATCAAGGGATTGATGAAGATAGAAGGTGGCACGACTTTATCGACGGCATTTTCTATATCGATATCAATAAAGATCCAAATTACCGGTAACACCAATGGAAAGTATCCTCACAAAACAACTTAGCTTTAAAATAGGCGCGAAAACAATCCTGGATAACATCAGTCTGCAGGTACCAGAAAAGGGTATTTATGGCTATCTCGGGCGAAATGGAGCCGGAAAATCGACAACAATCAAGCTACTTTTAGGTCTTTTGGAGGACCGGACAGATGCGATTTTTATTCAGGGAAATAGTCTTAGGACAAATCGAACACGTATCTATACGAATGTTGGAAACCTGATCGAATCGCCTTGTTATTATACTAAGTTAACCGTTTTTGAAAATTTAAAGTATTTGGATATCATTCATAAAAAAGGGAATAAACGCATTGATGAAGTGTTGGAAATGGTTGATCTTCATCGGGAGAAAAAGAAAAAAACGAATGCTTTGTCTATGGGTATGAAACAGCGGTTAGGGATTGCAATGGCGATATTTCATGATCCCCAATTACTCATTCTGGATGAACCATTAAATGGTCTCGACCCACAGGGTATTGTGGAAATGCGCAACTTGTTTTGTCACCTCAATGAACAGGGTAAAACGATCTTTCTTTCAAGCCATATTTTGAGTGAGCTTGAAAAAATAGCAACACACATTGGTATCATAGAAGGTGGGAAAATGATTTTCCAAGGAACTAAGCATGAGCTGCTGGGACAGGTTGACCGAGAAGTGTTCTTACGGACATCCAATCCTGCTGCAACAGTTTCTATTTTGCAAAATGCAGGTTTTTCTACCGTTAAGATCGATGGTCAAAATGTTGTCGTCAGTATAGGGGATGATCAACAATTTGATTTTATGATCAAATCATTGGTTGAACAGCAGATTGCTATTTATGGGCTGGAATCCCGTGGTGCTGACCTTGAACAAATTTTTATAAACCTAATCGCTCGTGCAAATGGCTAATACATTTTATACTGCTTTTTTGTCTGAAAAGTACAAACTTCTTCGTAACAGGGAAATTTTTGGGGTCTTGATCGCACCTATGCTGCTCATTTTTGCGATTAGCGCTTATATTATCTATGATATTGTCGATTCGGGTGGTGCCAGCGCCATTCCCAATCCCTGGAAAGTCTTATTGGGTCGATATGTATTTCAATTTTTTTATTTACTCTACCCCATTCTTGTCGCTTTGTTTGTATATGCTTGCTGTGATGTGGAGTATAAGAATAACAATTATAAAATACTCTTTACTGTGCCCATCAGTAAATCGAATATTTTCTTTTCCAAAGCGACCTTTATTCTACTAACATTACTTTTTTCAATTCTTTTTGCTTACGCTGCATTTCTGATCAGTGGTTATCTGCTCAGCCTGCTTTACCCCGTACTGGGGTTTCAGAATTATGATTTTAGGGTCGTAATCTTTTATACGTTTTTGAAACTTTTTATTACGCTCTCGGCTATCGCTATGATTCAGCTTGCACTGAGCCTATTGTTCAGAAGTTTTATCTACCCAATTGGAGTAGGCATGTTTATGTTGGTCTTTTCCGTGCTTGTCGCACAGAAGAGTTTTTCAGATTTTATCCCTTATACAGGTGCCTATAATGCGGTAATGAATATCTTATCCGAGAATGATTCCTTTGCACGACTAGACTATAGCAACATGGTGATGGTTATTGTATTTCTATTGATCAGCTTTTATCTATTTAAACGAAAGGGGCAGTTTTAACGTTTCGTTCGTGCATGCCCCCTGATCGGCTATTTTTTGTCAAATTCTTTTTTATAGGCGCTTGGTGACTGTCCATATTTCCTTTTAAAGGCCGACGCGAAGTAAGATGCTGATGAAAAGCCGACACTACTAAATATTTCGTTGATGGTTAGACCCTCAGCCATCAGGCTTTTGGCTTTCTTTAATCTTCGTTCCACAATATACTCATTGACACTGCAGTCGAGCAGCTGTTTCACCTTACGATAGAGCTGAACGCGTGAGAGATGGAGGTCGTTGGCAATCCCGTCGACGCTTAACCGCTGATCCGATAACTTGGATTCGACAATGGCGGAGAGATTGTTTAGGAATCTTCTGTCGCTATCGTTGACCTGTTCGGCTTGAGTACGCTCAAACTGTTCGACGTTGCTGCTATATTTTTCTTTAAGCTGATGACGCGATTGAAGGATATTTGAAATACGTATCCGCAGCAGTTCGGCATTGAATGGCTTAGTAATATAGTCATCGGCCATTAATTTGCTCCCCTCAAGCATGGTTTCTTCATTGGCAAGTGCACTCAGTAAGATGACGGGAATATGTACGGTCTGATAAAAGGCTTTGATGTCTTTCAAAATATCCAGTCCGCTTCCATCAGGAAGCATAATATCGGTGATCACCAGGTCTGGAAAATGTGTCTTCATCATACTAGTGGCTTGCTGGGCATCCTTCGCCAGAAACAGGTTGTAATCCTGTTCCAATAACGAGCGGAGATAGTCTCTGATTTCATCATTATCTTCGACGATCATAATGCTCTTCGATTTGTTGGATCGAAAAGAAAGATTGTTGTCTACCACCTTTGCTGTCGTGTCCAGTAGATCTTGTTGCTGAAACAATGGTTTTTCTCCACTGTCGAAACCGGCCAGTTCAGCAGGTTCATAATGACCGTTCCCAATTGGCATGCGGAGGGTGAAGATCGATCCATGGCCGGGCTTGCTGCTCACGGTGATCTGGCCATGATGCAGTTCGACGATCTGTTTGCTGTATGCGAGTCCGATTCCGGATCCGTTACGGCTGCCGGCTCCTTGGTAAAAAGGATCAAAAATATGCTCAATATCAACCGGCGCAATTCCCAGACCATTATCCAATACGCGTAGATAAAAATAGTCCTTGAAATTGTTTTCTTCTAGTATAATTTCAATTCTGCCGCTTGCTGAAGTATGTTTGATCGCATTGGATAATAAGTTGGATAGGACCTGTTCCATGAGGTATTCGTCCATCCAAACCTCTTTCAAACTTGTTTTGTTGACATAACTGACCGAGATTCTGTTTTTCTTAAATAGCGGTTTGAAACTACCTATTACCTGCTGGATGAATGGATCGATATAAACGATAGACGCATGTAACCTAATTTTTGATTTACTGATTCGGTGGATATCAATGAGGTCGGTAACCAAACGCTGTAGTTTTTTTGCATTCCGCTTGACGCGCGACAACTGTTCTTTGACTTCTTCTGGCAGGTCTTTTCGTAATTCAAGGTCCTCGATAGGCGCTATAATAAGCGTCAGTGGTGTTTTAAATTCATGTGAGATGTTGGTGAAGAAATTATTCTTGATTTCTGCCGCTTGCTGGATCTGACTATTCATCTCGACGATCTGTTTTTGTTGCGCAAGGATCTCACTATTTTGGATTTCCAGATGTTTGTTCTTTTCCCAGTTGCTCCTGATCACGATAATAGAAATGCCACCAAAGACAACAGCAAGCACCAAGCTAACGACCAGTACATTAAGAACCGACTTTTGACTTTGGTAAATCTTATTCTGTTCCGTAATGAATTCCTGTCTTTTGTCTATATCGAGCTGCTGTTGCTTTATTTTATCCGACTGCAGGGCAAGCAACTCCGCGTTGGTTTTATCGATGACAGAGGTTGCGAGTATATTCTCGCGGCGGTAGTTTTGGTGGTTGATGATAGCCAAGGCCGTTCGAATGGCTTCGGCTCCGCCAGTGGGGTAGAGTATGGAAGCGAACATTTTGCCCTGTATGATCTGTTCAAGGCCATTTCCGGGACCAGGAAGAGCATCAACACCGATTATCTTAATGTCCTTTTTGATCTGGGCTTCGTCCAATGCTTTTTTTACCCCCATGGCCATCTGATCATTGAAGGTGAAGATGATATCACTCTGGATCATTTGGTCTATATGCTTACGCGTTTCCAAATAAGCTTTGTTTTTTTCCCATCCGCCGTGAATGATTCCGCTCGTTCGAATCCCTTTAGCATCTCCAATTTGCTGCATAAAGCCTTTTTCACGTTCTATGGAGGCGGATGTACCCGATAATCCAGTAACCAGGCCGATCGAACCATTGTTTTGTAAAATGGTGCGGCTATACTGGCCCGCCAGTTTTCCGATAGCAAGATTGTCTGCCCCCACATAGGCATTATATTGGCCTGAGGATGTCTTACGGTCAGTTACGATGACGGGTATATTGCGTTGAAATACCGAATCTACTATAGGGGTAAGGGGCTCGGCCTCATTTGGCGATACAATCAGAAGATCGATATCCTGTTTGACTAATTCCCGAATTTGATTAATCTGGACATTATTGTCGCCATGGGCATCTCGATAAAGAAAGTCAATATCCGGATTGAAGGAAAGTTCCCTTTTCATTTCTTCGAGCATGGTTTGTCGCCAGGCATCATTTCCGATACACTGTGAAAAAGCAATAATCCGCTTTTTCTTCTGGACCATTGGTTGACATCCACAAAAAAGAAGCAGGATCAATATGCCACCATAAATGAAATATTTTCCCATGATTTTTTTTCCTTCAATATCCGAATATACATTATTTATTTTTTTTAGGCTAACCTCGTCTTTGTTAGTGTATTCTTTACACTGATATGGAAACTTTCAAAAATGTATCATTTTCTAAATTTTCTGTTTAAAAAGTGAAAGTTTTAAAAAGTAATACTAGTGTAAGTTTCAGATTTTTAGTGTTTTAATGTTTTTTAAAAAATGTTACATAAATAAATGTTTTTGCGAAGCTCAAATTTAAGTTAAGATGAAACCAGGTTTAAATTTGGATTAATCAATTATAGATCATCACATGAACAAAAACACGGTACTAGCTTGGTCCTTTGTAGTGGCTTTAGGCGGATTTTTATTTGGATTTGATACAGCGGTTATTTCAGGAGCAGAAAAGGCCGTGCAGGAACACTGGCATTTAAGTGAGTTTCAGCATGGATTGACCATGGCCATTGCATTGATCGGAACAGTTGTTGGAGCAGCGCTGGGTGCACTGCCTTCAGATAAGTTGGGGCGTAAGAATACTTTATTTGCGGTTGCAGCTCTTTACTTTATCTCAGCAATAGGCAGCGCATTGGCGAATGACTGGACGACATTTATTTTATTCCGCTTTTTGGGTGGTATAGGCGTTGGCGTCTCTTCGGTAACTGCACCAATCTATATATCGGAAATATCTCCGGCGGCATCGCGTGGAAAATTGGTCGGACTTTTCCAGTTCAACGTCGTATTGGGGATTCTGATTGCCTATCTGTCCAATTACTTTATCGGTCAGGTAGGGGAGGAGTCCTGGCGTTGGATGTTAGGCGTACAGTGTTTTCCGTCGTTATTATTCTTCGGTCTGATCTTCCTTATTCCGGAAAGTCCAAGATGGTTACTGCTGCACAGGGGTAATTTAGCTGAAGCAAAACGAATTATGAAAAAAATCAACTCGGATGGTTACGAGCTGGAGATTTCAAAAATTCAGGAGTCCAAAAACAATACAGCAGGGGAGGGCAAACTCTTCGTTCGCGAAAATGTCAAACCTATTTTATTGGCCTTTTGTTTTGCGCTATTCAATCAGGTTTCAGGTATTAACGCAATTATCTACTATGCCCCCCGTGTATTTGAAATGGCCGGCTTGGGCTCACAGAGTTCATTGCTTTCAACAGTTGGGATCGGGGTTGTCAATTTTATTTTTACGTTGCTAGCGATCAATTTCATCGATAAGGTCGGTCGAAAAAAATTAATGTTGGTGGGCTCCATTGGACTGATTGTTTCTTTGGCACTCGTTTCCCATGCTTTTTATACCAATCAAACGACGGGTTTTGCGATCACCATCTATCTGATGAGTTTTATTGCCTTTTTCGCATTCTCGCAAGGCGCTGTGATTTGGGTGTTTATTTCGGAAATTTTTCCGAATGATGTCCGTGCTAAAGGACAGACATTCGGCAGCTTGACACATTGGGTGATGGCGGCAATTATTACCTTTTGTTTTCCTGCATTGACGGAAATGCTCGGCGGGGGCGGTACCTTCTTGATCTTTGCCCTATTTATGGTTTTACAGCTTATCTATGTGCTTAAGTTTATGCCGGAGACAAAAGGGAAGTCACTGGAAGACCTTGGGCATACCATCAATCTACATTAGTCTTTAGCTGGACTAAACGAATAGGCGTCGGAGTAGCCATGGCGCGACTGGCGCCTATCGAAAGCTATTTAATCAATGACATTATGATAGCAAGTCGTGTGTATCTATTGTCAACATTGAACTTAAAGGGAAATATAATAATCAATTCGTTACATGGCTTTTGGCGCTCGGCCGAAGCTTTGTGAAAAAAGAAGAAATATGAAAAACGGAGAAAAATCAATACAGGGTATTTGTTTTGGAGAGGTACTTTGGGACAATCTTCCTACAGGTAAAAAATTGGGCGGTGCACCTTTGAATGTGGCTTATCACCTCAATAAACTGGGCGTTACGACGCGTATGCTAACACGCATAGGGCGTGATGAAAATGGTTATGAACTACGTAAGGTATGTGAGGATCTGGGCATTCCGACCGATTTTTTCCAGTACGATGAGTTATTGCCTACCTCAACCGTAGAGGTTTCGATCGATGCTAAACGCGATGTGCATTACGATATCGTTTATCCGGTAGCTTGGGACAGAATAGCAGTAGATAGTGCTGTTCTGGAAGCAGTTGCAACGGTGGATTTTTTGGTATATGGAAGTCTAGCCTGTCGGGATGAAGTAAGCTTCCAAAGTTTGCTGTTATTGCTTGAAAAAGCCCGCTTTCGGGTGATGGATGTCAACCTGCGTACACCTTATTTTGGTCCTGAAAAAATACATAAGTTGTTGGCATACGCTGATTTTGTGAAAATGAATGCCGAGGAACTGCATGTTATTTCCGACTGGAATGGCGCTACGGAAGCCTATACCGATCAGCAGCGTGTAGACTTGATCATGGCCCGTTTTGCAATTCAGGAGGCAATTGTAACCTATGGTGCAGATGGAGCTGTGTATCATTATAAAAAAGATAATATCAGTTATCATTTCCCGGCCTTGAAAGTTCAGGTAGAAGATACAATCGGAAGTGGTGATTCGTTTTTGGCGGCTTTCCTCACCAAAAGGTTTCAGATGCAGGAGGGTGTTCAGCTGGAGGAAGTACTGGAATTTGCGGCGACCTTAAGTGGGTTTGTGACACAGAGCCGGGGGGCTTGTCCTGAATATAACGATGAGGTCATCAATCGATTCCAATGGTTGCATCCGATCTTCAATGGAGGCCAGAAGCAACAGTAAGTATACTGCTTCTTAAAGAAGCAGTATACACGCTATCATCATAAAATAATCAATCTAAATAATTAACCATTTACGCATAACCAATTATGTTTACAAGACAGAAAGCAATGCTGCTCCCGTCTTTGGCACTTTTTTCTGTTGTCGCATTTGCGCAGCAGACTGAAATCCGGGGAAGAATTACGGATAGTGGAACAGCAGCACCTATAGTGGGGGCATCTTTAGTGGTGAAGGGAACCACAATAGCTACCAAGACAAATGAAAAGGGAGAATTTGTCCTCCAGACATCGGGCAATCAGGGCACATTAGAAATAAGTTATGTCGGCTATGCCACGCAGACAATTGCTGTTGCCGGAAGAAAGTTCCTCGATATTCAGCTTACGAGCACCGAAAAAGGACTGGATGAAGTGGTCGTTACGGGATATCAAACCGAACGGAAGAAGGACTTGACTGGTGCAGTGAGTGTTGTGAATGTTGCTGAGATGATGAAGGCTCCAGAAAATAACGCAATGAAATCCCTGCAAGGAAGGGTAGCCGGTATGACTGTAACTTCGGATGGTAGTCCAAGTGGAGCGGCAACAGTGCGTATGCGCGGAATCAGTTCGATCAATAGTAGTCAGGATCCCTTGTATGTCATTGATGGAACCCCCACACAGGGCGGAATGCACGAACTCAATTCGAATGATATCGAAAGCATTCAGGTTTTAAAGGACGCTTCTTCGGCGAGTATCTATGGCTCGCGTGCAGCCAATGGTGTTATTGTCATCACTACGAAAAAAGGAAAGCTAGGTGCCCCTAAACTTACAGTAGACGCCTACGCCACCAGTACGCATTTTAATAATCGCATGAAAGTGCTCGACGCACAACAATATGGTCGTGCCCTATGGCAGGCAACGATCAACAGCGGTGGCAATCCAAATGGAAACAATATTGGTTATCAGTTTGAATGGAATAACGATGCGAATGGCGTGCCTCAGCTCAATACTGTTTTTGTTTCCAAGTATATTGATCGTGAGCACACCATGTATGCTTCAGATACCGATTGGTTTAAGGAAGTTTCGAAACCAGGATTGCAGCAGTCATACAATGCGACATTGAGCTCCGGGACAGAAAAATCCAGCTCCTTTTTCTCCTTAGGTTATTTGCACAACAATGGCACACTCCGTTACACGGATTTCCAGCGAATATCCGCCCGGATGAATGCTGACTATAAACTGTTTGATGGGAAACTGGTTGTTGGAGAGAATTTTACGGTAAACAACACGGGTGAAGTGCAGGTCCCCGGCGATGTACTTGACCTTTCGTTGAAAGCTTTACCGATTATCCCCGTGCATACGGTAGATGGAATGGGCTGGGGGGGACCAGCATTAGGAATGAACGACCGTCATAATCCCATGCGTGTACTTTACGACAATAGAAATAATAAATACAATTATTGGCGTTTGTTTGGGAATGCCTATGCCGATCTACAGCTGATAAAAGATCTGCATGTTCGAACCAGTTATGGCCTGGATTACAGTAATTTTTACAAACGTAACCTGGAAGTATCCTATCGTTCGGGATTTATGAACAGCAGCCGCAGTGGCGTTAATATGGAGCAGTCTCATGGGATGAAGTGGACTTGGTCCAATACAGCGACTTATCGGAAGGCAATCGACAAACATACAATAGATGTGCTTGCTGGTATCGAAATGAACCGTCAGAATGATATTAATTTTAATGCCTATACCGCTGGTGATGGTGCATTTGCCATAGAAACACCAGAGTATATGTGGCCAGGTGTGAGTACGGGTACAGCGGCAGTAGGAGGTGGCTCTACAGGCTTCTCGCTGCTATCCTATTTTGGAAAGGCCAATTATTCCTATGATGACCGTTATCTGGCTTCTTTCACCGTACGCCACGATGGCTCTTCCCGCTTCGGTAAAAATAACCGCTTTGCCACTTTTCCAGCGGTAACGGCAGGCTGGCGGATCTCTTCTGAACGCTTTATGGCAAGTACAAAAAATTATATTTCTGACCTCAAGTTACGTGTGGGATGGGGGCAGACAGGCAACCAGGGTATTGGTAATCTGGCTACCTATGCCCTGTTCGTCCCCGAATATGGTGTTGCTGATCCAACATGGAATATCGTGGACGGTACAGCATACGATCTATCGGGTGCAGGAACGGGAAAGTTACCATCGGGATACCGCAAAATCCAAACGGAAAATAATGATCTGAAATGGGAAACTACCACGCAGACGAATATAGGCTTGGACTTTTCATTGTTTAATCAAAGTCTCTATGGTTCGATTGACTGGTATGTTAAAGCAACCAAAGATATGTTGATCAATCCAGCCTATATCGGTGTGGTCGGAGAGGGCGGTTACCGTTGGGCGAATGGTGCCTCCATGGAAAATAAAGGTTTGGACATATCGGCCGGATATCGTAATAAAACAACCTTTGGATTGGATTATGATGTAATGGCTGTGTTCTCGACCTATAAAAACAAGGTGACACATTTACCCGAAGCAGTAGAAAACTCCTATGGTGGTCGTCAAGGAGACAATATTATCGGCCGGCCGCTGGGGTCATTTTATGGCTATGTCACCGACGGCATTTTTCAGAATCAAGACGAGGTGGATGCGCACGTCAATCAGACCGGTAAAGGGATAGGGCGTTTACGTTATGTCAACGTCTATGATGCGGACAAGCAGATCACCGATATGGACCGTACATGGATTGGTAGTCCTCATCCTGATTTTTCTTATAGTTTGAACATTGTGCTAAAATATAAAAGCTTTGACCTATCTGCGTACTTTCAGGGTGTACAGGGAATAGATGTTGAAAACTGGCTGAAAAAGCAAACGGACTTCTGGAGTGTGGACGACGTCAATTCCAATAAAGGTGTACGTCTGCTCAATGCCTGGACACCACAAAATCCAACGTCAACGATCCCGGCCTTACAAACAACAAATAACAACGACGAGGGCCGTCTGTCAAATTACTTTATCGAGAATGGATCTTATATGAAGCTCCGGAATTTGTCCCTGGGCTACACTTTGCCAACAGCAACCGCCGCACACCTACGTATGAGCCGATTAAGGATTTATGTAACTGGTCAGAATCTATTTACCGTTAAATCAAAAAATTTCACCGGTGTGGATCCTGAAAATGTAGGTTGGGGTTATCCAATTCCAACCACGTGGACAGCTGGGGTAAATATTGGATTTTAAAATGGGAGCGAAATAAGGCGATACACTTCTAAATAATTTATACGGATGAAAAAAATAACCACTAAAATAGCGATATTCATGGTTCTTGCTGGACTACTTCCAGGATGCACCAAATTTTTAGATCAAACACCCAATGGTGTACTAAGCTCCGATCAGGTTAAGGAGCCTGAACGATTATTGACAGCTACCTATGCGGCATTGGGTAACGATCATTATGATGTCCCTTTTAGCTTATGGCCCTATGGTACGGTTCGGTCGGACGATGCTTATAAAGGCGGATCGGGACCACAGGATATCCAGACCTTTCATTTCCTGGAGGTCTCCAATAACATTACAACCAATTTTGCAGAGTTGGATAAATTGTGGTTTCAGTTGTACGTGGCGATTTCGCGTGCCAATACCACGATCAAGACCATACAGGAGATGGATAATTTCGATGGGAAGGAAGAAAAGCTGGGTGAAGCACGCTTTCTACGCGGTCATTTTTACTTTATGCTCAAGATCCTTTTCAAATATGTGCCTTATATTGATGAAAATGTCGCGGTAGACAGCTATGAAACCGTATCGAATAGGGCCTTGAGCAACGATGCGCTATGGCAAAAGATTGTGGATGATTTTCAGTATGCTGTAGATCATCTCCCGGCTGTACAAACGGAGGTCGGGCGTGCCAACCGTGTTGCTGCTGCGGCATATCTTGCCAAAACCTATCTCTATAAGGGATACCGTCAGGACAATGCCGAACGTAATGTGGTGACGGGCATCGATGCCGGAGATTTGGAAAAGGTTGTACAAAATACGGATGTTGTACTTTCATCCAATCATACGCTGGAAACCGATTTTGCATTTAATTTCTTGCCGGGCAAATATGAAAATGGGACCGAAGCCCTGTTTTCAGTTCAGTTTTCAAAAGATGACGGCACAAAATTTGGGCGTGTTAATTTTTCTGATGTGCTATCAGTACCTATGGGCGTAGGCTGTTGTGATTTCAATAAACCGAGTCAAAGCCTTGTCAACGCGTTTCGCACAACGGGTAAAGGTCTACCACTGGATAACTACAATGCGTTGAATAGCTTTAATACCTCAGAAAAGTACGATCCACGGTTATTTCATACGGTTGCAATTCCGGGCTTACCGTACAAGTATAGTAGCAAAAGAACGTATGAAGAAAGCTGGAACCGTAACCCGGCAGAATATTCGGTTTACGCCTCATTGAAAGACAATGTAGATCCCGATTGCGATTGCTTTGTCCCGATGGTACCTTTCTATGCCAATACAAAAAATCGAATTGTATTGCGCTTTGCCGATGTGCTGTTGATGCGGGCAGAGGCGCTTATCGAGCTGCATCGTTCGGCTGAAGCACTGCCATTGATAAACCAAGTACGTACGCGGGCAAAAAATAGCACTGCACTTACGGGCTATGCAAATGATAAAACCCTGATCGAAACGTACAAAAATGGAGATAATATTGTATGGAACGAAGAAAATGCCCGGAAGGCGTTACGTTGGGAAAGACGATTGGAGCTTGCGATGGAAAACGGAAGGTTCTTTGATCTTGTACGCTGGGGAATTGCAGACCAGGCCATGAATGCCTATTATGATGCGGAAAAGTCACGTCGATCTTATTATTCTTCGGCACATTTTACTGCAGATAGGAACGAATACTTGCCGATTCCTGAAGCACAGATCAGATTAAGTAAATATCTGTACAAACAAAATCCAGGCTATTAAATAAGCATTTATTGTTGAACGATTAGCATAACCAATTATTCCAATGCACACATTAAAAAATACGATAAAAGTAGGGATTACTATCCTGCTTATCTGGCTTATTGCTGCCTGCAAGCGTGATGCCGATAGCACACTCAATTTGAACGCAGATGTAGAGGTACTTTCTTTCAAGGTCGGTAATACCGCTGGAAAAATAGATCCGGCAAAAGGTACCATTCTTGTCATGGTTCCTGAAGGCACAGATCTTTCAGCGGTGGCTCCGACGATTGAATTGCCCAATAATGCCAAGGTTTCTCCAGCTTCAGGTATCGCCCAGAACTTTTCATTTTCTGGAACAACACCAATTACTTACCGCGTGTTTAATGGAAATCTATTCAACACCTATCAAGTAACCGTCAAAGAAATCAAAGCGGAAATAACGGCATTCCATATCGGAGAAAAAGCTGGAATCATCGATCAGAAAAATAAAAGCATTAAAATTTACCTACCCCTGGGGACAGACCTGAAGAACTTATCACCTGCGATAGAATTTACAGCTGGCGCGAGCATAACGCCCAATCAGAGTGGCCCCGTGGATTTAAGTTCTCCGATAAAATACAGCCTTGCGTATATGGGGCAGACGTTCCAGTATACGGTAACAGCGATTTTGGGCACGGAACCCAAACAGATCCTGATGATTTATAATGGCGAAACAAGCGTTCCACATTTCGACGGGTTAGGGGTGAGCGCCGTAGATTCACCTTATCCCAACCCGAAAACTACGGGAATTAATGCAACACCGTTCTGTGCGTCTTTTGTCCGGGATAATAAAACGGGCGAAGGCTGGCATGGTGGTGCGCTGTGGAATGCAAATAAAGTGACTATCAATCCGGCAGAATATGGCCGTTTTTCCATTATGATATTGAAGGATGTAGCGGGAGATGTACAATTGGAGATTCAATCGGATGGTGAACAGCAAAAAGATTGGTTGCGTGCTAATTATGCAAAGGAGCACGTTGGGGAGTGGCAAGAGTTGGTTTTTCAGATTCCTGCTGGAAGAAAGGCTATCATCAACAATATACTTGTGATGCCGCATGAGCATCCTAATGGACAGCCCGTGGCATTTCCTACCCAACGGATGTACTGGGACGAATTGAAAGCATTACCTAAAGAATGATCGAATACAAATAAAACAAGCGATGATAGATTATAAGGGATTAATAGAAAGATTTAAATCATGAGACCAAAAATGTATTTGCTTCCGACAGTATTCTTGCTCAGCTTGTTGACAAGTTGCAAGAATAGCGACGAGCGTTCGACAGTGGTAGATAAGCCCATAACAATACAACCTGTGGACAGTTCTACGGCTTGTATTTCGGGGCAGGAGGCTGGCCCATATCAACGATTCTATAGGCCTCAGCAGGGGTTTGTGGGCGATCCCATGCCTTATTACAATGCCAGCGATAAAAAGTTCTACTTGTTTTATCTCTATGAGAACGCCAACAGGCACCCGATTTATAGCACGCGAACAAGTGACTTTGGAACATTTGAGGGCTATACCGAAGTATTGTCGTCGGGCGCTGTGGGGAGTCAGGATGAATGGATCGGAACAGGAAGTTTTATCAAAAAAGGAACAGTGTATTACTGTTTCTATACAGGTCATAACAGTGTTTTTACTCCAGCAGAAAAGATCATGTTGGCTACCTCCACTGATTTAATGAATTGGACCAAGCAACCAGCTATGGCACTGCAGGCTGCGGTGGGCTATGATCGAAATAATTTTCGGGATCCGCACGTTTATTGGGATGAAAGCCGTAATGCCTACGTGATGCTAGTCACGACGCGAAAAGACGGAAAAGGAATCCTTGCACGTTATCAGTCAACCGATTTAAGCAGTTGGTCGATGATTGAACCGCTCGTTGCGACGACAGGGACAGTGGAAAAATATGGCATCGAAACAGATGCTGAACTATTGGAATGCCCGGATCTATTTAAAATGGGCAATAAGTGGTATCTGTTGTTTTCGCGGATCAACCGGGATGAACATCGCAAGACATTTTATCGTATTGCGGATTCTCCGGATGGTCCCTGGATGATCTGTCGGGATGCCGAAGGACATCATGAAACCTTTGATGGACTTTATCTCTATGCTGGCAAGACGGCTAGCGATGGTACAACACGTTATCTTTCGGGTTGGTGTTCAACGGGACAAACCGTCAATAATAACAACGAACTGCCCTGGGCTGGAAATCTAATTTCCCATCAGTTGGTTCAGGGAACGTCAGGACAGTTGTATCCTAAAATTCCGGAGGCCCTAAACAGCAAATTCAATAAAGAAGTCGCCTTTGAAAAACTGAGCAGCGTTGGTCAAGTTTCTGAGTCGAATAAAACCTATCGTTTGTCAGCTCAATCAGGGGGAAGAAGCTATGCGCTGTTTAACCGAAATACGTCGACCGTAAAAATGACAATGACTATTGATGCTTCGCAATCCAATCAATTTGGTTTTTCATTTGGAGCATGTGATGATCCGACCGAAGTGTATAGCATTGCTTTTGACCTGACTTCATCCAATCGTTGGAATATGCCGGCCCTGTTTATGAATAAGGAGGCTCGAAATGGTGGCGGAAGTAAAACAGCACTCAATTTTACACCACTCACCGTACCGACCAATCGGATTTTTAATCTGAAAATTAGTATTGAAAAGTCTATCTGTGTCGTGTATGTGAATGATCGTGTTGCTTTTACCAACCGGATCTATAAAATGGATCAAAATCCATGGACTATTTTTGTGGATCAGGGAACTGTTACAGTGAATGGGTTGAAAGTTGAAAAATCTTCCTGATAATTTATAAGATATTTGCTTATTGAAGCGAACAATAATCGGATTATAAACGTAAACAAAAGAAAAATGATAAGATTAAAAAAATACGGACTTACGATGTTCTTGCTAAGTATTGTCGGTACAAGTCTGGCCCAGATGGGACAGCAAAAACAACGGGATGCTGAAGAAAAATATCGCCCACTTTACCATTTTACTCCACAGCAGGGCTGGATGAACGACCCCAATGGGCTGGTCTATTTGAACGGTAATTATCATCTTTTTTTTCAGCATAATCCCGAAAAGCCCGTTTGGGGACCAATGCATTGGGGCCATGCGATCAGTAAAGATTTGATCCATTGGGACGAGCAGAAGATCGCATTGTACCCCGACAGTTTGGGAACTATTTTCTCAGGTAGCGCTGTGATCGATAAAGACAACACCGCAGGTTTTGGGAAAGATGCTATGGTCGCCATTTTTACCCATCACAATCATCAGGAAGAGGATCGGAAAACGGGATTGCATCAAAATCAAAGTTTGGCTTATAGTTTAGATAAGGGTCTTACCTGGACAAAATATAAAGGCAATCCAGTATTACCAAACCCTGGCATATGGGATTTCAGGGATCCAAAGGTGATGTGGCATGCGCATAGCCAACGTTGGATTATGACCTTAGCTACAAAAGATTGTATTACTTTCTATTCTTCCAAAGATTTGAAAACATGGCAGAAGGAAAGTGAGTTTGGTAAAGAGGTGGGAGCCCATGGAGGCGTCTGGGAATGCCCCGATCTTATTCCCATGGACTACAAAGGAGTTACAAAGTGGGTCTTGTTGGTCAGTATCAATCCGGGTGGGCCCAACGGTGGTTCCGTAACACAATATTTTGTGGGTGACTTTGATGGACATCAGTTCCACACAGAAGATACCAAAATAAAGTGGCTGGATTGGGGACCCGATAATTATGCCGGTGTAACTTGGAGCAACCTGGGGGATAGGCACCTGATGATTGGCTGGATGAGCAACTGGCAATATGCCAATGTGGTTCCTACCACAAAATGGCGTTCTTCCTCAACCATACCTCGTGTTTTATCTTTAGGAAAAGTTGGACAGTCGTTCTACGTTGCGAGTACTGTTCCCAAAGAAATTGAAACCGCATTTCGTCCGCTAAAAAAATACCATGGCGGTGGAACGAAGGAAGTTTCGTTCGAGCAACATCTCCCACAAGCGTACCGTTTGGACCTTAAAGATTTGAAACGGCAGGCTTTTAAAGTCATCTTATCGAATGAATCTGGTGACGAATTGGTTATTGGTTATCGTGAAGACCAAAATGCCTATTATATCGATCGTTCTAAGTCCGGTGAAGTGTCTTTTAATGGAGAATTTCCAAAGACGGCTTTGGCACAAAGGCTGCTAAATAAGGGAGCACTTTCTTTCAGTTTGTATGTTGATGTGAGCTCTGTGGAACTTTTTGCAGACGAGGGGCTAACGGTAATGACTGGTTTATTTTTTCCAAAAACGCCAATAACCAAGCTGCGTATCGTGGGCGATAAAAAGTTGGAGTTTAAAGAACTGAGTATCTCCAAATTCAATATGCAATAAGACTTAATTGCTTAAGAATATAAGCCTGTCCGACTTGGTTGGACAGGCTTTTTTTTGCCCTTTGGACAGCCCTTTTGTTATCAACAAGAGTTCTTAACTAACTAATAGAAGATGTAAATGTAACAATCTTCTGTCTTTCAGTAATTTAATTTGAATTCATGTGCTTATTGATTAATTTAATGACCAAAATAATCAATTATGGACAGCGCTCAATAGTTATCTAATAAGTCTTTTGCGCATATTGGTATCAACCTAAACCAATGAGATATGTAAGGTTTGGTACTTGTCCAACTGATCCAATATTACACAATGTTAAATTTATCATTTCGTAGAAACGAACTTCGTTTTTTTGTATTGCTATTGTGCTTAGGCCTTTTGTCTAGGCAAGTAAAGGGGCAAAGTCATGTTAAGGACTTTAGTTTGAGTGATGGACAAAAAGTGCTTTTTTTAGGCAATAGTATTACTTACGCGGGGCAATATGTCGCCATGACCGAAAGTCTATTCCTGAGCAGTCACCCGAAAAGGAAACCTCAGTTTATTAATTCGGGGTTACCAAGTGAGACCGTTTCTGGACTCAGTGAACCGAATCATGCCGATGGAAAATTTCCACGCCCCTGTCTATTTGATCGACTGGACAATGTGCTTGATAAAATCAAACCTGAAGTGGTTTTCGTCTGTTATGGCATGAATGACGGCATTTACCTCCCTTTTGATGCTATCCGTTTTGAAGCCTATAAAAATGGAATTATCCGTCTGCACAAACGTTTGGTCGATCAGGGCGTCAAACGCATCCTATGGATGACACCTCCAGTACATGATGATCCGCAGCTTCGGCTCAATGGCTACAATAAAGTATTAGATCGCTATGCCGAATGGCTTATCGACTATGCCAAAATGCAGTCCTGGGAAGTCATAGATCTGCATTTTCCCATGCGTCGCTACTTGGAAGCTAGAATCGAGAAAGATGCTCAGTTTAAGCTGGCCGCGGATGGAGTGCACCCTGGAGAGTTCGGGCATTGGCTAATGGCAAAGGAAATTGTACAGCACTTGATGCCTGATTTCCCGATTGAAAGCGCATGGGATGACAATTTGAACAGTCAGCCAAAACTTCGCCAGTTATATACGCTTGTTTTGCAAAGGCAGACGATGATGAAAGACGCATGGCTAACCTATACAGGTCATAAACGACCTGGACTATCCAAGGGAATTCCAATAGAAGATACAAGCAAAGCATATGATGCTATTCAAGATGAAATTCAAGCGTTGGGTTTCTGATCGGTGATAGCTTGTAATCCGAATAAATGAACTTTTATGTATAAATCTATATCATGATGAAAATCAATTTTTTTAAGTGGAAGTGTGCAGCAGCAGTGGGAATGTTGCTGTGCATGACCGATGTTGCTATTTCACAGACCAAATCGCCACCGTATGAAGGTGTTGCAGGTTGGCAGGAGACGCAAGATAAACGTATGGAATGGTTTAAAGAGGCCCGTTTTGGACTGTTTATCCATTGGGGATTGTACAGTGCAGCAGGTGGTTCTTTTGAAGGGAAACAATATCCACAGCATTATGCCGAATGGATACAAACCTGGGGGAAAATTCCCAGTAAGCACTATGCTGGGGTACTGAAACCAAAATTTACTTTAGGTTCTTTTGATCCACAATCCTGGGCACGCCTTGCAAAAAAAACTGGAATGAAGTATATGGTGCTGACTTCTCGACACCACGAAGGCTTTAGCCTGTTCAATAGCCAACAGCCTTATGCCTTGAAAAATGATGTTACGGGTACGGCAAATTTATCGCCGAAAGGAAGAGATCTTTACCGCGAAATTATGGATGCTTTCCGTCAGGAGGGAATGAAAGTAGGAGCTTATTATTCGCTCCTGGATTGGCAACATCCCGATTCTTATGAGGCCTTTCAGCTGAACCCGAATGTGGATAAGCATCAGCCAGATCATGAACGTTACAAAGCCTATCTCTATGGCCAAATTAAAGAACTTGCACAAAATTACGGGCGGCTGGACATGCTGTGGCCCGATTTCAGCAGTAAACAGCAGGAGGGAGAAGCCTGGGGCACAAAGCATATCTTGACAGATCTGATCAAATGGCAGCCCAATATTATTATCAATAATCGATTTTGGAACGGACTCGAAAATAAGAACGGAGATATCGGAACTCCCGAAAAATATATTCCACCAACAGGTTTGCCGGGCATGTACTGGGAGGTAAGCCATACTATGAATGAAAGTTATGGCTATAGCGCCCATGATCAAAATTGGAAAAGTTTTCCCAAGATCATGCAATTATTTGTGGAAACGGTGAGTAAAGGGGGCAATTTCCTGTTAAATGTTGGACCCGATGGTGACGGAGCCATTCCTGAACCTGCGGTGCGGATTATGGAGCAAATCGGGGATTGGATGAAGGTCAATGGCGAATCTATTTACGGTACCACCGCGAGCCCTTTTCAGGCCTTGGATTGGGGGTATTGTACCCAAAAAAATGGGAAGCTGTATCTGCATGTTTTTGATCGTCCGGCCGATGGAAAAATAAATCTGCCCATCAAAAATAAAGTGACGGCTGTCTACGCCCTAGCTTCACCTACAATGAAGTTAAAATCCACTTTAGAAAACGGAAGACCAGCAATTCCTGTTGATATCTTCGACAGTAAGAAGGGACCGAAGGTTATTGTGGTCGAAATCCAGGGAAAACCAATTGTTGAGGAAAGCCTGACCCAAACACAGGCAGATGGACGCATCGTGATGAACGCAAATAATGCAAAATTACAGGAAGGAAAGGGATTAAAAATTATTGGTGCACATACCCATGATCCAAACCGCCCGAACGCCATTGGTCAATGGAAAGACCTTGCGGATAAAGTTTTTTGGGATATCAAAATTCAAAAACCAGGGAAGTATCGTGTGCTCGTCAATTATCTGGCGAATAGCAATCAGCACGGAAAAATTGTACTCTCGATACTCGGACAGCAGCTCCCATGGACATTCGTAGCTGAAAAGGAAGCTAAATTTAAGGAGGTGGCTATGGGGAACATTGAGGTATCCCAGCAAGTAATTGGTGAGCCTAGTACCAAGGTGATTTTGCAGGCTACAGCCATCGAAGGTGATACTTTGCCAGAGATTGCTTCGATTACTTTGGTGCCGATTCAAGAATAAACTTTTTAGAAGAAAAACTGAACAAATCATCCATACATAAACCATTTTGCCGTCAAGGACTGAGGAAGTACCAATAAAGACGAGCAGAAAAATAAACTATCCATAAAGAATGAAAAGAAGAGAATTTATAGCCAAGGGAATTGTATCCTCTTTGGCTTTTACAATTGTCCCGCGCGTTGTGTTGGGAGGCAATGGATTTCTTGCGCCAAGTGATCGTATCAATCTTGGATTTATTGGTGTCGGAAAACAATCCTATACCTTGATGAATGGCCTCAATCGCTGCAAGGAAATTGCAAGTCTGGCTGCCTGTGATGTAGACCGTAATAAGTTGGCAGCATTTATTGCTGCGACAACGAAAAAACAAACGGAATTGTCAAAAGCACAGACCGACATCAAGGCCTATCATCATTATCGGGAACTATTGGATCGGAAAGATATTGATGCTGTTGTCATTGCTACACCCGATCATTGGCATGCGCAGATTGCAGTTGATGCGGCTAAAGCTGGCAAAGATATTTATTGTGAGAAACCCCTTGCATTGACCATTGCCGAAGGTCGTGCCATGGTCGATGCAACCCGAAAATATAAACGTGTATTTCAGACGGGTAGCATGCAGCGTTCTTCCTATAATTTTAGACAGGCAGCAGAACTGGTTCTCAATGGCTATATCGGCAAAATCGAGGAAATCAATGTTTCTGTGGGCGAACCGGTCAAACAATGTGACCTTCCCTCCATGCCAGCCCCCGATTATCTCGATTGGGATATGTGGGTAGGACCTTCACCATATCGGGGTTATAATCCGATATTAAGCCGACCTTTAGAGGACGATAAATGGGCTTGGTGGCGTGGTTACCGCGATTTTGGTGGCGGTTACATCACCGATTGGGGTGCACATATGTTTGACATCGTGCAATGGGCCTTGGGTATGGATGAATCGGGCCCTGTTCAGTTTAATCCACCCAAGGAGGCCAACAGCAATAGCGGGCTCTCGTTTAGCTATGCCAATGGCGTTCGCGTAAACCATGTGCAGTGGGGAGTACATAATGCGATCCAATTTATCGGTGAAAAAGGTAAGATTGAAGTAAGCCGGGAATTTATCCGATCGAACCCGGAAAATTTGGCAAATCTTAAACTGACTGCTTCTGATCGTCGTTTGTATTATAGTGATAATCACTATCAGGACTGGGTTGATGCGATCAAAAAAAGAAGTAAGCCTATCTGTGATGTTGAAATAGGTCACCGGACGAGCTCAGTGTGCAATGCCATCAATATTGCGTATGAACTTCAAAAGGATTTAAAATGGAATCCACAAAAAGAACAGTTCGACAATGACTATGCTAATCTCATGCGCAGTCGCCCTTATCGCGGGGAATGGGATTTTAGAAAGTTCTAATAAAGAAAATGGGCGATTAATTGTAGACAGGCTTAGCAAAATACGCTAAGCCTGTTAAGCACCTGCTCACAATTTTTTGATCAAATAGTGGGGAAAGATTCGTACCTGCTTCGTACCTTATTCGGATGGGATACAGATATTGTACAGGTGCTGAACAGATATTGACCAGACCCTGAACAGGAATTACTTGGTCAACTTTCGATCAATAGCCGTAGCAAGACTCTCCACATCCGAAGGTGGTACGAACACAATACGAAGACAACCCGAAGACAGCATTAGCGCTGTAGACACAAAAGGCCATATAAAACAAGTTTTTCTGTTAACAGAAAGCGGATGAAAGCAAGCATATTGGAATGATCTTTTACAGGATTTGATCACTAGATCGCTTTTCTTATCGGGAGATAAAAAAAACATGGCCTGCTGATTTAAAACAAAGAGGACAAAAAGAAAATTTGCTATTCTGGACAGATAATTGCTTTATTTGTATCCAGCAATTATTACATTCGAACAACAAAGGGACTCTTGATATGTCGCAATTAACAATAATAGATCTGGCCAAAAAACTCGGCTTATCAAAATCGACCGTTTCCCGTGCATTTCGGGATAACGTGGACATTAATCCAGCGACAAAAGCTCGGATTTTGGCTATGGCCGAAGAAATCGGTTTTTCGCCGAATGTTTATGCGAGTAGTCTAAAGGCAAATAAAAGTCTGACCATTGCGATTATTATTCCCGAATTTGGCAATAAGTTTTTCTCGCAGGCCATCAAAGGAATTGAGGCTGTGGCGCGCTCCAAGGGCTATCATACCTTGATTTATGTGACGGATCATCAGGTGCAAAATGAAGCCTCAATCGTACGTTCACTGGCCAATGGACGAGTGGATGGCGTTATCATTTCGGCTTCGGGTGAGGGTAAAGACCATTCGCATTTACAACTTTTGGCAGAGCGCGGCATTCCGGTCATGTTTTTTGACCGTGCTTATGACGATTGGAAGGGGGGCTACATTACGGGTAATGACTTTGATTCGGCTTACCTGGCAACCAAACACCTGATCGATAATGCCTGTAAACGGATCGCTTATCTTGCAATCAATCCGAATGTCTCCATTGGTAAGGTGCGTAAAGATGGCTACGAAAAGGCGCTGCAGGAAGTGGGAATTCCGATCAGACCAGCGCTTATTTTGGATACGGTGAATGATGCTGATCAGAATATGAAAGATATTGCCGACTTGATCGAGCAGGAGAAACCCGATGCCATATTTGCTTCGGTAGAGCGTCTTGCTATTTCGAGTATACGGGTTGCCAAGCAGCTTGCAATTCGGATTCCTGAAGATCTTAAAATCATTTGTTTTTCTTGTTTGGATATCGCCGATCTGATTGACCCGGCACTGAGCGTAGTGAAACAACCAGCTTATGAAATGGGCCAATTAGTAACAAAATACCTATTGGATAAGATGGAAGACCCTGAAAATAGTAAGTTTGCTAATTCGGTTTACCTTGATTCCAAGCTTATTTTTCAAAAATCTAGCCTGAAATAAGAAAAAAATATTTGTTTTTTGTAATCCCATTATTTAGCTTTGAATACTTTCGGGAACATTCCCGAAAGTATTTAAATAATCAATTTGTATAAAATATTGGATAGGGAAATCCAGCAAATCGCCACAAGCGATTTCTTTTTACCTTGATTTCGGGAACGTTCCCAATTTCAGATTCCAAGTAAAGCTAATTATCGATGGGGAAGCATATCTCTCGTTTAATAGGGTATCTCTGGGTGATTGTCCTATTATCATCATGTGCAAATAAGAAAGATATCGTGGATGTCGAGCAACCTCCTGTTATTGAACAGCAGGGTTCTGGTTTGCTCAATCTTTCCGCCCCATTTATTTATTGGGATCAGGAAATCACCTTGCAATTTGATCTTTCGAAAGGAAATGCGGCTTTAAAAGGTAGCACTACCGACCTTTACCTACACGCCGGATTGATTCCTATCAATGGGGGCAGCTGGCAACATGTAGCAACAGATTGGTCAAAGAATGACAATGCTTATAAACTTAAATTTGTTTCTGCTGGTTTATATTCATTCACATTTACCCCCTCCAAATTTTTTAACCTGACTAATGGCGGAGAATTTGGTCAGATGGCACTTTTAGTCCGCAATGGAGATGGGTCGCTGGTCCAACGAAACAAAAATAATTCAGATCTATTTCTTCCTCTTGTAACGAGCAATACACAGGCCATTCGTTTTGTTTCGCCTACGCTGCAACCCACAGATCCAATTACCCTGGAACAGATGTACACTGTTGGAGATAATCTGAAGCTAAAAGTACAGGCAACGCAGTCCGGGAAAATCAGTATCTGGGATAATGGTTTATTGCTTGCTGAATCTTCTGCGGTACCGTCATTAGAAAAATCGCTCAGCCTACAGAGCAATGGCCTGCACGAGCTTGAAGCACGTCTTGAGGCTGGGGGCAAAATATATTTCAGTAAAGCACAGTTATTTGTGCAATCAAAACCTACCATCGCCGCACTCCCGATCGGCATCAATCCAAACGGAACAACCATAAACAGAGAAAAAGGAGAGGTCAGTTTTGCGCTCACAGCACCATTAAAAACGAGTGTGTATGTCTTGGGCGATTTTAATAACTATAAAGCGTTACCGGCCTATGCGATGAGCCAGACACCAGATGGCAAAACCTGGTGGGTTACCGTATCGAATCTGGATTTCTCTAAAAAACAGACTTATCAGTTTTTGGTGGACGGTCAGCTGAATATCGCAGACCCCTATGCTGAGCTGATTCTTGATCCGCAAAACGATGCCGTACTCGGACTGACCGCGGCGGCTGTACCCGCTTATCCCGCTGCTGCGCAGGGAGTGGTTGGCGTATTGGATCTCCCAGCCAAGTCTTACTCATGGAAAACCACGCTATTTAATAAGCCAGCTCAAGGTGATTTAGTTATTTACGAACTCTTGGTCCGTGATTTTGTCAAACAACATCAATATACCACATTGCAAGACTCTTTGTCTTATTTAAAAAGGCTGGGTGTAAATGCGGTAGAGCTTATGCCTGTACAGGAATCGGAGGGGAATTCGACCTGGGGTTATAATCCTTCTTTCCACCGCGCTTTGGATAAATATTACGGCTTAAAAAACGACTTGAAAGCCTACGTAGATGCTTGTCATGAAAATGGTATTGCCGTGATTTTGGATGTTGTTTTTAATCATGCTTTTGGTCAGTCCCCGCTAGTACAGCTTTATTTTGAGCAGGGCAACGTTGCGAGCAATAGTCCTTGGTTCAATACAGTAGCCAAGCATCCGTTCAATGTTGGCTTTGACTTTAACCACGAAAGTAGCTATACACAGACTTTTGTTAAGGATGTTTTGACCTATTGGATGCAGGAGTACAAGATTGATGGGTTCCGATTTGACTTGTCTAAAGGGTTTACACAGAAAAATTCGGGTACCTCAGAAAGTGATTTAAGTGCATGGAATGCTTACGATGCGTCACGTGTGGCTATCTTGAAGCAATACCAGCAGCATATTCGCAGCATCGATCCCTCGTGTTATATTATTCTCGAACATCTTGGCGGAGATCAGGAAGAGGCCGAACTTGCGCAATCGGGGATGTTGCTATGGAACAACATGAATGCGGTCTTCAATGAGGCGGCAATGGGCTGGAATGCCAACAACGGCTCGGATTTAGGCAGATTATTCCCTTCGGGCCATGGCATGACACAACCTTCGTTTGTGTCTTATATGGAAAGCCATGACGAACAGCGGCTGCTGTTCAAATGCCTGAATTACGGCAATTCATCAGGTAGCTATAACGTCAAGAACCTCAGTACGGCATTAAAACGTATGGAACAGGCCGCCGTGTTTTTATTGGCTTCGCCTGGACCTAAGATGATCTGGCAGTTTGGTGAATACGGTTATGATGTATCTATCGATGAAAATGGGCGCACAGGCGAAAAACCATTGTTGTGGAGCTATCTACAACAAAATGATCGCAAAAAGCTCTTTGAGACCTATGCCAAACTTACACGTTTCAAAACCAAAAATAGCATTTTCCAAAACGGGACGATTATCACATCGGCTATGAAAGATGCCGTTAAATATTTTGTTCTCGAAAAGGAGGGACAACAAGTAGGGGTACTTGGCAATTTTGGGGTAGAAAGTGTGGACTTTGCCTTGCCGGCAGCGTTGCAGGGGCAGTGGGTCGATAATTTTACGGGAAAAGAGCTCAATTGGTCAGGCCAGTCAAAATTGAGTCTCCTACCTGGGCAGTACCAATTAATAAGCAAAACAAAACTAAATAAATAAATAAACAGTTATTTTATGAACAAACAGCTATCACGTCCATTTTGGGCTCTGAGCATGCTACTCGGTGTAAGTGCTTCGGCATTCGCGCAACAGGCAACGCTAAAAGGGCGAGTAATGGACCAGAAGGGGAGTTCCTTGGTCGGTGCTACACTGCGCTTCGAGGATATTCAAAAATCACTGTCTACCAATGCGAATGGGGATTTTAGCTTGGATAGACTACAAACAGGGAAATTACGTCTGAAAGTAAGTATGGTCGGATACGCGCCCCTGGATACCTTGATCCAGGTCAACGATGGACAGAATCCGTTAAACCTTTACCTTAAATCCAATAGCAGTACACTGGAAGAGGTTGTTGTGATTGGTTATGGTACACAAAAGAAAAGTGACCTGACGGGTTCAATCAGCACAGTATCTGCAAAAGATTTTCAAAAAGGACAGATCTCTTCGCCAGAGCAACTCATTATGGGGAAAGTTCCGGGCGTACAGATTACAACAAGTGGGGGGCAGCCGGGCGCAGGAAGCACCATCCGTATCCGTACCGGAGCTTCATTGAATGCCAGTAACGATCCGTTAATTGTCGTAGATGGAATTCCATTGGCAGGTGGTTCTGTATCCGGGGTAGCTAACCCATTAAGTTTGATTAACCCAAATGATATCGAGACATTTACAATTTTGAAAGATGCCAATGCAACAGCCATTTATGGTTCGCGGGCGTCGAATGGGGTTATTTTGATCACGACAAAAAAAGGCAGTCGCTCAGGAACACAAATCAACTTCTCTACACAGAATTCATTGGCTACCGTAGCCAATAAAGTAAAGTTGCTCAACGCCGATCAAATCCGCGATTATGTCAATACAAATGGTAGTGATGCCATGAAAAAGTTGTTGGGAACAGCAAATAGCGACTGGCAGGATGTGATTTATGGCAATGCATTTACAACGGATAATAACGTTAATATTGCTTCCAAAGCGGGCAATATGCCTTACCGTATATCTGCGGGCTATATGAACCAGGATGGGGTATTGAAAAATGATAACTTAAAACGAACTACTGCTGCATTGGCATTAACGCCTAAATTTCTGGACAATCATCTTTCATTGGATGTAAATGTCCGTGGTACCTGGTCAAAATCGAAATTTGCGACACAAGACGCAATCGGAGCAGCCATTCAGTTCGACCCGACCCAACCTGTCTATGTGGATGATAAAAATAGTTTTGGCGGGTATTATGAGTGGATTCAAGGGGGGAAACCTAATCCCAATGCACCACGAAATCCTTTAGCCTTGTTGGATTTACGCAAAGATAATGGCGATGTGTTTAGAAGTATTGGAAATGCAAAGGTGGATTATAGTTTTCATTTCCTGCCGGAGCTGCATGCCAACTTAAACGTTGGATACGATCTGGCGCGTTCGAAAGGGAACACATTTACACCAGCGATAGCTGCACGTAATTTTAATGAAGGGGGTGAAAGAACCCAATATAAAACCGATATCAACAATAAAACGCTGGAGTTTTATTTAAAGTATGATAAGGAATTACCTACAATCAAAAGTACGATAGACGCGACGTTGGGCTATGGCTACTATAAAAATAGCAGTAAGGTTTATAATTTTAACCGTACAAATGCGGAAGGTGATAAGATCCTAAATGAGCCAACGCGACCTTTTGATAAACCCGAAAATCTGTTGATCTCTTATTATGGGCGTCTGATTTATACCTATGACAACCGGTATGTTCTGTCGGGAACCTTGCGGTCGGATGGTTCTTCCCGTTTTAGTCCTGATAACCGTTGGGGATATTTTCCTTCTGTAGGATTCACCTGGCGCGCCAAAAATGAAGGCTTTTTAAAAGATATAGCTGCAGTGTCCGAACTGAAGCTCCGTTTAAGTTATGGAAAAACCGGGCAGCAAGATGGCATCGCCAACTACTCTTATTTGCCTAATTATACCATCAGCGGCAACGAGTCGATGTATCGCTTTGGTGATGAATACTACTATTTAAATTCACCTGTGGCCTACGATAAAGACATTCGTTGGGAAAATACAACAACCTATAATGCCGGAGTTGATTTTGGCTTTAGCAACAATCGGGTCTATGGTAGCGTGGATTATTACTCGAAAAAGACCAAAGACCTGCTCAGCACGATTCCCGTTCCTGTAGGCTCTAACTTTAGCAATTTCCTATTGACCAACGTGGGTAACATGGAAAACGAGGGGCTGGAGTTTAATGTACACTTCGTCCCGCTAAGAACGGATAATTCGACCTTGGACATCGGTTTTAACCTAACTTATAATAAGAGTAAAGTAACCAATCTGACACAGAGTGATGATCCGAACTTTATTGTAGAGACCGGTGGTATCCGTGGTGGAACAGGCGGAAATATCCAGGCGCATAAGGTTAATTTCATGCCAAACAGTTTCAATGTTTTCCAACAGGTATATGATGAACAGGGGCATCCTGTCGAAGGTGTCTATGTTGACCGTAATGGAGATGGCGTTATCAGCGATAACGATCGCTATCTGTATAAATCACCGTTACCGAAATATCTTTTGGGTTTTACGGCGGCATACAGCTATAAAAAATGGTCGGCAACAACGGTATTGCGCGCAAATTTGGATAATTATGTCTACGACAATGTTTCCTCTAATTTGGGAAGTGGAGCTAATATCAACGATCAGGCCGTTCTGGTGATTAATAATGCGCCGGTAGATTTTTTAAATACCAATTTTCTGCTCAAACAGCTCCGAAGTGATTACTACATTAAGAACGCTTCGTTTTTGAAAATGGATAATGTTAACCTAAGTTATAACCTTGGAAAATTTATCCGGAATAGTAACGCTTCAATGTCGATTTCTGCAACTGTACAAAATGTATTTACGATCACCAATTATAAAGGTGTTGACCCAGAGATATCTAACGGTATAGACGATCGCTTTTATCCGAGGCCAAGGACTTATGTATTGGGTGTAAATGTGAGTTTTTAAACGATATAACAATGAAAAAATTAAATAAATATATAGGTGTATGCTTGCTGGCTATAGCACTGAGCAGCTGCCATAAGGATTTGGATCTAAAACCGACCAACGACGTAACTGCAGATGTAGCCTACAGTGATTTTAAAGGCTATACCTCCTCTTTCGCAAGATTATATGGATCATTGACCTTAACCAGTACATCGGGGCCGAATAACTCTGATCTGGGAGGATTGGATGCCGGTACATCGGATTTTTTACGCCTCTTTTGGAACGCACAGGAACTTACAACCGATGAGGCCGCCTGTGCCTGGCTCAATGATTCGGGGATTAGCGGACTGGATTACCTCGATTTTGACGATAGCAATCCCATGCTCCGTGGTCTTTATACCCGCTGTGTCTATAGTGCCACACTTGTCAATGAATTTTTAAGAGAAAGTACAGATGCTAAATTGGCCGAACGCGGTATTTCAGATGCCGATAAAAAAGAAATCGCTTATTATCGTGCCGAAGCAAGATTCTTACGTGCTTATAATTATTGGGTGCTGCTTGATTTGTTTGGAAATCCACCATTTGTAACCGAAGAAACTCCTGTCGGAAAAGTATCGCCGCCTCAGATCAAACGACCTGAACTTTTTGCGTATGTAGAGAAAGAGCTGTTGGAAGTTGCAGGCCAGCTAAAAGGTGCCAAACAGAATGTATATGGTCGTGTCGATCAAGTTGCGGCATGGGGGCTGTTGGCTCGTTTATACCTCAACGCTGAAGTTTACCTGGGTGCCGGTAATAAGAAATATACCGAAGCGATTACATACGCAGAAAAAGTACTGAACTCGAGCTATAGTTTGGGGACAAATTATCGGGAGCTCTTTTACGCGGATAATGATGTGAACAACCCCGAATTTATTTTCTATCTACCTTATGATGGAACCAAAACACAGAGCAAGGGTGGTACAACTTATCTGATCAATGCAGCTATTGATGCAACGATGGATCCCACTTCATTTGGTGTACCGGGCGGCGGTTGGGCCGGAAATCGGACACGCGACAATATCGCAACGATTTTCGGAGACTACAGCGGAGCAACGGACAAGAGGGCAATGTTTCACTTAAATACGAGCGTTAAAATTGAAGATATCGCCGTCTATAAGCAAGGACTGGCGGTTACCAAATTCCGCAATGTGAACAAGGACGGAAAAACTGCTCCTCCGGCAGCTGAAGGTTTCGTTGCTTCGGTGGATTTCCCGTTGATCCGTCTGGCAGAGATGAACTTGATCTATGCTGAGGCGACATTGCGTGGCGGCTCTGGCGGAAGCTTGGCCAAGGCGCTGGACTATGTCAATAAACTGCGTGTACGTGCCTATGGAAACAACAGTGGGAACTTAATGAATCTTTCTTTGGATGATATTCTCAATGAGCGTGTGAAAGAATTATACTGGGAAGGATTTAGACGTTCGGATTTAATCCGCTATGGCAAATTTACGGGTGATAATTACCTCTGGCCTTTTAAAGGTGGTGTGCTTGCAGGTCAGGCAGTTGCCGGGTATAGGACGCTGTTCCCACTTCCTGCTTCGGATATTATTGCGAACTCCAATCTTGTACAGAATCCAGGCTATAATTAATCAGCATCGGACAGGAAGACGGCGAGTCTCTTCCGGTCAATGTAGCCTTACCTGTAATAAGATAATTGTTGACAGATGAAACCGGGCAATATCTATTGTTCGACGCATTGGCGAATGGTCAGTTACCCGGGCTTTCATCAGCTATTGAAAACAAAAATTAAACAGATGAAAATTAGACACTATATCGGAATCATGCTGCTATTTATCGTGGCGTTCCAAAGTTGTAAAAAAGACGAGACGCGCGCTATATTGGCTAGCGGGGAGGACATAAAGCCGGCGACTTTAAGCCTCGATAAAACGAATGTAACCTTGTCAAAAGATAACGCAGAGGATACGGTACTGCACCTCAATATGATTCAGCCTGACTTTGGTTTTCAGGCTGCAGTGACCAATGTACTCCAGTTTGGCCTTAAAGGTGACAATTTTAAAACTGTAAAGGAAGTGGTTATTCCTAGTGGTCGGAGCACCGTAGGTTTTACGGGTTATGAGCTGAATAGCTATTTACTTGCTTTGGGTGTGTCAACAGGGACCACTTCTGAATTTGACGTGCGCATAAAGTCAAGTATCAACGCTAAAATTACGGTGGTGTATTCTGCTTTAGCTGGTCTGAAGGCGATCCCCTTCGCTTCAACAAGTTATTTATATGCCATAGGGGCTTATGAGGACTGGGTTGAAGCCAATGCTGAATCGTTGATTTCGCCGACGAGTAATGGGATCTATACCGGTATCATCAATTTTCCAGAAGAAAAATTGACCTTTAAACTGACTCCTGAGCGAAATTGGAGCAATTCATATGGAGAAACAGAGCCAGGTAAGATCGTTTACAATGGTGGTCAAGACATCAAGGCTCCACGTGCCGGTAATCTCGAATTGGAAGTAAACACAACAGCTAACACGATTTCTTATAAAGACCATAGCTGGGGCATTATTGGTAGCGCCACGCCTAAGGGCTGGGATGCCGATACGGATATGAAATTCGACAATGCCAATCAGGTATGGAAGCTCACAGTGAGCTTGACTGCAGGCGAGATCAAATTCCGTAAAAACCACGATTGGGGAACCAATTTTGGCGGGACTAATGGCACCTTGGCTGCTGGCGGTGCAAATATCGCCGTTGCCAATGCCGGTACCTATGATATTGTCGTGGATTTCAATGCAAATACTTATACGTTGACGAAGAAATAGCAGATTATGTTAAAAAGAAATATGAAGATCACCACCCTATTGGTGGCGCTAACTGTGCTTGGATGGAGCCCCTTGATGGGGCAATCCATTCAACGTGTCGAACCCTTAAACTGGTGGGTCGGAATGGAAAATCCGACGCTACAACTTGTGGTTTATGGACCTGAGATAGGAAAAAGTGAAGTTCAGATCGAAGATAAGAACATCGAACTAGTCAAAATCAATCGTGTAGAAAATCCTAACTATCTATTTTTGGATGTCAAGGTGGCTGCTTCGGCCAAACCAGGATGGTCAACTTTTACCTTTAGCCAAGGAAAGAAAAAATTAACCTATCGTTATGAGTTGAAGCAGAGAAATCAAAAAATAAAAGCACAGGGTGTGAACAGTGCTGATTTGATCTACCTGATTATGCCCGATCGTTTTGCCAATGGAAACAAAGGAAATGATCAGGTGAAAGGCATGTTGGATATGAGTTTAAACCGAGACTCGATGTATCTGCGTCATGGCGGTGATCTGGAAGGTATTATCGGAAAGCTGGATTACCTACAAGATCTTGGGGTGACATCATTGTGGTTGACCCCTGTGTTGACCAATGATATGCCCCAGGCTTCATATCATGGTTATGCCAACACCGAAACCTATCATATTGATCCCCGTTTTGGTAGCAACGATACCTATGTCCAATTGGGTGAACAGCTGCATAAACGTCAGATGAAATTGATTTTTGATGTGGTGCCCAATCATATCGGAAGTTATCATTGGACGGTGAAAGACAAGCCGATGGCCGACTGGCTCAATGAATGGCCTACCTATACACAGACATCTTACAAAGACCAGACAGTTTTTGATCCTTATGCCTCTGCAGACGACAAAAAGAAAATGGTCAAAGGCTGGTTTGTTCCCACAATGCCCGATATGAACGAACAAAACCCATACGTTCAAAATTATTTGACCCAAAGCCATATCTGGTGGATCGAGACCGCAGCAATAGATGGATTCCGAATTGATACCTATCCGTACAATGATCTGGATTTTATGGCCAAATGGACAGATCGCATTCTGCAGGAGTATCCAAAATTCACCTTTTTTGGTGAAACATGGGTACATGGTGTAGGGAACCAGGCCTATTTTCTGGGCGGAAAACGAGTTGGTCAGGAGGTGGATTCCAAGCTGATGGGCGTTACGGATTTTCAGCTTAATTATGCTATAGGTGATGCACTCAACCAAAAGACTGAGTGGACCGCCGGAGCGAACAAATTGTATTCAACCCTAGCCTCAGACTTTCTGTACCCACATCCCGAGCAAAATGTGCTTTTTTTGGATAACCATGATAAAGATCGTTTTTTCTCCGTTGTCGGTGAAAATGTGCAGAAATATAAATCGGCAATGGCTTGGCTTATGACAACAAGGGGCATCCCACAATTATACTATGGAGCGGAAATTCTGATGAAGAATTTCTCCAATCCAGATGGCTTGCTACGGGAAGACTTTCAAGGTGGTTTCGCGGGTGACAAACTGAATAAGTTTACCGCAGACGGAAGGACTAAGGCAGAGCAGGATATGTGGACTTTTGTTCAAACGCTAGCCAATTATCGTAAACAACATGCTGTATTACAAACTGGTAAAACGATGCAATATGTGCCCGAAGATGGCGTGTATGTGTATTTCCGCTACAATGAACAAGAGACGGTTATGGTCGTAATGAATTGCAACGATTCGGCGAAAGAGATCAAACTGGATCGTTTTAAGGAGAGAAACAGCAAGGTGAAATCCTATGTAGATATTATCCAAAAAAAGGAAACCACTCCAGCTGACAATACCTTGAAATTGGAAGCTTATGAGACTAAAGTGCTGGAGCTTAAGTTTTAATACAATTTAAAATTCTATAGAATTCATTTTTCAATGATTAATTATACTACAGTAAAAGCCGTAATATTTGATTTGGACGGTGTGTTGGTGGATACGGCAATCTATCATTTTCAAGCTTGGCATAGATTGGCCGAAAACTTGGGCTATTCGTTTTCCATTGTTGACAACGAACAGCTGAAAGGTGTCAGCCGGATTGAATCGCTGGAGTTTATTTTAAAATGGGCTGGGCTGGAAAAGTCCGAAGCTGAAAAAGCGGATTTACTGGTGCTTAAAAACCAATGGTACCTGGAGTTGATCGAACAGCTGAGCCCTGACGACCTGCTTTCCGGTAGTTTGGAACTTTTAAAAAAGCTACAGGAAAAGGGAATTAAGATTGGACTTGGCTCGGCCAGCAAGAATGCAATGGGTATCCTTGTAAAAACTGGAATTATAACCTATTTCGACGCGCTGATCGATGGCAATGTTGTGCAGCTTTCTAAACCCAATCCGGAAGTTTTCCTTAAGGGGGCTGCGGTGCTGGAGATTGAGCCGACCCACTGCCTGGTGCTGGAAGATGCTCAGGCTGGAATAGATGCAGCAAGGGCAGCCGGTATGCAGGTAATAGGTGTAGGCCTGGAGGAACATCTCAAGGGAGCGGATTTGGTCGTCGCGGATTTAGGGATCTTAGTCGATAAATTTTAAAATTTAGGAGAAATTCAATAGCGGGAAGCATGATGTAGATGGTATCGGTAAATAGGGCAATCATTTATTTGCCCTCGGTTCCCATCATGTAGTGAAAAACAATAAAAAGATGAAAACATATATCAAACATAACCCTTGGCAAATTATCGAAGATACATTTCGCCCCGAACATAATGAATTTTCGGAAAGTATCTTCGCTATTGGTAATGGTCGGATGGGGCAGAGGGCTAATTTTGAAGAAAAATTCAGCGGGAAATCCTTGCAAGGGTCGTATTTGGCCGGTATTTATTATCCGGACAAAACACGTGTAGGTTGGTGGAAAAATGGGTATCCGGAATATTTCGCCAAGGTCATCAATTCCATCGATTGGATAGGCCTGCATATTCTGGTCAATGGGCAGGTGCTCGATCTGAATAAAGTTACGGTTAAATCTTTTGAACGCCGACTGGATATGCAGCATGGCGTTTTATACCGCAGTTTTGTCGTGGAAATGCCCGATGGAGCACAGCTTAAGGTGGAAGCAAGCCGGATGTATCATCTGTTTGCTTCCGAAACAGCTTCATTGCAGTACAACATCCAGGCGCTTTCTGGTCCAATTGCATTGGAGATCAGGTCGCCGTTAAATGCTGAAGTCGTTAACCGTGATAGTAATTATGACGAGCAATTTTGGGAAAGTAAAGCGCAGGGTAGGGATGGTGAAAATACCTTTGTGGTAGCGCGCACCAAGAAAACGGGTTTTGAGGTCTATGCCATGCTTAAAACGAGTGTAGCAGGTCCAACAGCGGTCGTGGAAGTGCAAGATACCGTCGCAAGTCCGGGTTGTATGACGGAGATCTATCAGACGGATCTTGCCGAATCGCAAATTTGTCGTGTTGAGAAGCGTGTTGCTATTGTCACCTCGCAGAATCACCCGCCAGCTCAGTTAAAAGAGGCTGCTTCGGCTAATCTACGCCAATTGGATGTGCTGAGTTATGAGCAGTTAAAGGCTCAACAGGCAGCAGCCTGGCAAGCGATCTGGGCAGAAAGTGATATTGAAATTAGTGGCGATGTTGCAGCGCAGCAGGCAATACGCTACAATATTTTCCAGCTTAACCAGACGTATACCGGCGAAGATGAGCGCCTCAATATTGGTCCGAAAGGTTTCACAGGTGAAAAATATGGTGGTGTCACGTATTGGGATACCGAAGCATATTGTATTCCATTTTACCTCGCAACACAGTCACCAAAGATTGCCCGTAATTTGTTGATTTATCGTCATCAGCAATTGGAAAAGGCAATCGAAAATGCGGCTAAACTCGGCTTTAATCGGGGCGCAGCACTCTATCCCATGGTGACGATCAATGGTGAGGAATGCCATAATGAATGGGAGATTACATTTGAGGAGATTCATCGCAATGGAGCCATTGCATTTGCGATCTATAACTATGTCCGTTACACCGGAGATCAGGATTATATCTGGTCACATGGATTGGAAGTTTTGGTTGCGATAAGCCGTTTCTGGGCACAGCGTGTCAATTGGAGTGGCGATCGCCAGCAATATGTTATGTTGGGCGTGACGGGACCAAACGAGTATGAAAACAACGTAAACAATAACTGGTATACCAATCGTATTGCTTCGTGGTGCCTTCAATATACACTGGACTGTTTAAAAAAGTTGGTGCAGCTGAGCGACGGGAATGCTGACGTATTGAAAAGGAAGCTGGCCGTAGCATCGGAAGAACAACAAAAATGGCAGCACATTGTCGATAACATGTATTATCCGTTTGATGCGCAACGCAATGTGTATTTGCAGCAAGATGGCTTTTTGGATAAAGAGCTGATTCCAGTGGCAGAACTTGATCCCTCTCAACGCCCTATTAACCAGCATTGGAGTTGGGATAGGATTCTGCGTTCCTGTTATATCAAACAGGCCGATGTATTGCAAGGTTTTTACTTCCTTGAGGATCAATTTGACCTGGACACCCTAGCTCGACATTATGAATTCTATGAGCCTTTTACGGTGCATGAAAGTTCACTCTCTCCCTGCGTACATGCGATATTGGCGGCTAAATTGAACAAGCCGGAAAAAGCGTATGAATTCTATCTGCGCACCTCGCGTTTGGATCTGGATGATTACAATAACGATACCGAAGACGGTTTACATATTACATCGATGGCGGGTACCTGGATGACAATCGTAGAGGGCTTTGCAGGAATGCGGATTAAGGAAGGACAATTGTATTTAGATCCGATGTTGCCCAAAGAATGGGAAGGCTATAAATTCCGGGTGTTATTTCGTGGAGCGACTTTACTGATTGCAGTAGATGCCGATGGCTATACGATCGAAAATGTCAGTGATACTGCAGTCCATATCCAGACGGTAACCGAAGCTTTCGTGCTGCCTGGGCAAAGCAAAAAACAGGTATTTCAGCTGAGATAAACCCCAGTTTTCAGCAGTGAAAGAACCTATCTTATGCTGCTGAAAATAACGGTTAAATGGTAATTAAATTGTATTTTGTCTTAAATTTTGATAGCCTATTATGGGAAATAAACCTGAATTAAGCATTAGCCAGGTCATCAATATGAGTTTTGGATTTCTGGGGATACAAATGGGTTTTGCGCTGCAAAATGGCAACGCCTCCCGTATTCTCCAGACATTTGGTGCTGATGTGGAACATCTTTCACTTTTTTGGCTTGCTGCTCCGATCACGGGGATGATTGTACAGCCAATTATAGGTCATTATAGCGATCGAACCTGGAATAGACTAGGCCGGCGTCGACCTTATATTTTGGTGGGGGCACTGTTAACTACCCTGACTTTATTTTTAATGCCCAATGCGGCATTATTGACAACATTATTGGCGCCACTTTGGATCGGTGCTGGCTTATTGATGTTTATGGATGCTTCCATCAATGTGACCATGGAGCCCTTTCGAGCGCTGATCGGTGATAATCTGCCGAGCAGTCAGCGGAGTTTGGGCTTCTCGGTACAGACCTTTTTAATCGGGATTGGCGCTGTCCTTGGCTCGCTACTTCCCTTTATGTTGACGAAGTATTTTCATGTAGCAGGTACTTCTGAAGCCGGGCAGGTACCGAGCAATGTTATCTACTCCTTTTATGTAGGCGGTTTTGTCCTGCTTCTAACGGTGTTATGGTCTGTGTTCAAAACAAAAGAGTACTCACCTACAGAACTTCAGACTTTTTCGGATACGGTTGCTATTGAACAGGATGCGGCACCAAAGTTTGGCTTGCGTTCTATCTTTAGCGATATCGGTAAGATGCCATTGATCATGCGCAAGTTGGGCTGGGTTCAGTTTTTCTCCTGGTTTGCCCTTTTTATGATGTGGGTGTATACCACTCCAGCTATTGCTGATTCGGTTTTTTACCTGCGGGAAGGAAATCGGCAGGATCTCTATATGGAGGCTGCCAATTGGGTAGGTGTGCTTTTTGGTATTTACAATGGAGTCTCGGCCTTGTATGCCTTGTTTATTCCGCGGATAGCTAAACATTTTGGGCGTGGAAAAACGCATGCTCTTGGGCTTTCCATTGGTGGGCTTTCGTTAATTTCATTATTTCTGATCAAAGATGCCAATCTACTGATTCTTCCTATGATCGGTATTGGTATCGCTTGGGGAAGCATTTTGGCAATGCCCTATGCAATTTTGAGCGATCATTTACCTACGGGTAAAATGGGGGTCTATATGGGGCTATTTAATTTTTTCATTACCCTACCTCAGATTGTATGTGGATTTTTTGGTGGCATGATCATCAAATATTTTTTTCATGGCCAATCCATTTATGGCTTGCTATTGGCCGGCATATTTATGTTACTGGCGGCATTCTTTGTTCCAAAGCGTAAGAATTAAGTTCATGCCATTATCGTAGACGTAGGCTAAACCTTCTACGTCTACGTTTTTTTTCTTCGCTAGCGTCTTTCAATAAGATTTTCGAGCTCCTTGTATTTGTCCCCGATTCTTTCTTTACCTAGGGACGGTTTCTTTCTTTATCAAGTGCCGATATTCTTTTGGCATCTCGGGAACAGTTTTTACGCCATTGGAATAATATTCTTCCTGGTACTAGAACTGGTGTTCATCACTTGCTGTTTTCAAGAATATAGCTGCTTGGCGACATGCCATAGTGCTTATGAAAGTCCCTTGAAAAATTGGATTGTACGGTATAACCGACCATCGTTGATACCTGGGTGATGTTATATTCTTTTTGGGTGAGTAGTTCTGCCGCCTTTTTCAACCGTGAAATATTGATCAATTCATTGGGTGTGAGGTCGGAGAGTCCTTTGATTTTACGGTAAAGTGTTGGACGGCTCATATGCATCAATTTGGCGAGTTCATCCACATTGAGATCTATCGTTGAAATATTCTCATAAATAACCGTATTCAGCTGACTGATAAAATCTTTGTCGGGTGCTGAAACGTTAATATCCATTAAGTTGGAATTGGAAGAATTGGTCAGGTAATTCTTGATAATTTTACGGTTTTTGAGGATGTTGCGTATCTGTACCATGAGGAATTCAAGCGAAAAAGGTTTTTCGATATAGGCATCGGCACCATTTTTTAATCCCTGAATTTTTGAATCCAGCGCATTTTTTGCCGTTAGAAAAATAACGGGAATATGGCTATACAGAATATCTGTTTTGATGCGTTTGCATAGCGCTAGACCATCCATAATGGGCATCATAATATCTGTTAGTACAAGTTGTACATTCTCTTGGTCTAATATTTCAAGGGCCTCGGCACCATTCCCTGCCCGTAGAACAGTGTAGCTGGTTTTCAATTCTTTATTGAGGTAGGCCAATATTTCTTTATTGTCCTCGACGAGTAGAATCACCGGCTTTTCTTCCTCCTGTTCATCGGATCTATCATGCAATACATGATCGTCATTATCTTCCTGAAAAGATTTGATGTCGAGCGATTGTTCCTGAAAAATTGGGATCGATAGCAGGAATATATTGCGGTTTTCCTCCAGATGTACAAGGGATAAGTTTCCTTGGTGCAATTCGACCAAGGAGCGGGATAAAGGAAGACCAATTCCCGTCCCCGTATCTTTATCGGATTCATTTAAGCGATAAAATGGTTCAAATATTTTTTCTCTTTTCTCAAAAGGAATGAGCTCACCATCATTCTTAAACTCGATATTGAACATAATGTCATCGCTATTAAAAGGGAGGAGTTTGACATAGACTTCTTGATCCGCATATTTGATGGCGTTGTGAATCAGGTTGGTAAAGATTTTTCGAAGGGCTTCCTCATCCACATAAGCCGTGAGACTGATACGCGGGAGACTGAGGTCATAGTGCAGCTGTTTATCTTTTGCGAGATAATTTAAATCGTGAAATACTTCGGATAGGAGGGCATTAATATCCGTTTTAGTAAAAATAAGGCTCATATTGTTGGTTTCTGCTTTTCTAAAATCAAGTAATTGGTTGGTGAGGCGAATTAATCGTGCCGTGTTTTTTTCAATCAGCGCAAGGTCTTTGGCTGTGTCGCGATCGGTAAATTTATGGTTATTGATTATTTTCTCAAGGGGCATTTTGATCAGCGTGAGTGGCGTACGAATTTCGTGGGCCAGGTTGGTGAAGAATTCCAGCTTGAGGTTATATATTTCCTGTTCTTTTTTTCGTTCATAACTATCCATCTTTTGGGCGTTGTTGGCCTTTATAAGGAGAAAGTAATACCGTAATACGAGCAATGCAATGGTGCCGAAGCTCAAAAAATAAAGTAAGTATGCCCAACCTGACTGCCACCAGGGTGGCGAAATGATGATGAGCAGTTTTTTTTCATCCGGATTCCAGACGCTGTTGTTATTTGCACCTCTGAACTTAAACGTATAAGTGCCCGGAGGAAGTTTATTGTAATAGATTTTTTGATTGCCTGTAATATCGGTCCAGTCTTTATCGTAACCTTCCATGATATAACGATAAGGATTGCTCTTTGGGGAAACAAAGCTCAAGGCTGCTATATGGAAGCTGATATTGGAATTGTCGTAGGTTAAGTGTATCTCTTTTGATAGGGAGATGGATTCTTTGAGTATGCCATTTTCACTAACCGGCACACTGACATTGTTGATCTGAATGCCGCTGATGAATATGGGTGGAATAAAACTGTTCTTAATGGATTTTGTGGGGTTGAAGCTTACCATTCCTTTGATAGTCCCGAAATATAAAGTTCCGTCGCTATCTTTAAAAGCCGAATTATAATTAAACTGATCTGCGGGAAGCCCATCTCTGGAGGTATAGATGACCCTTCGAGGGACACCCTCGTCCAGCCGGACCAGTCCACCGCCGGTCGATATCCAGATGCTGTTGTTGTCGTCTTCCAAGACCTTGAATACTTGATTAGAAGGTAAACCGGATTCGGTCAGGTAGTTGGTGAAACGTCCATCACGGCGGTATTTCGAAAGGCCGCTTTCGGTGCAAAACCATAAATTCTTTTTGCTGTCTTCAAATAGGCCGTTGACGTAATTATTGACGAGTGTATTTTGTTTACCTTGTTCGGACAGCAAATGCTGTATTTCTCCCGAGCTGCGGTTATACTGGAAGATCCCACTGCCATAGGTATTGATCCAGAGTATACCATATTCATCTTCATAAATGCCTTGTATCCATGCTTGAATAGGAAGGAGATCAAAACTGTCCTTATTTTTGTTGTAGGCGTATAAAGCGCGGTCTGTGCCAACAAACATCGTATTGTCTTTGGACTTATAAATGCATACGGCGAAGCTACTTTGTAAGGGACCTTGGCCGATGCGGTCATAGTGCTTTTTTAATTTTCCAGTCTTTACGTCGAGAATGTCAAGTCCATGTGTGGTGGATCCTACCCAAAGATCGTCGCCGATTGTTGCCAAGCCATGGACATTGTTATGCGCAATACTGCCTTTTTTTCCGTTGGCAATGAAATGCTGGATTTGTTGTGTTTGGGCATCTATTTTGTTCAATCCGCCATCTTCTGTTCCGATCCAGAAATTTCCATAGCGATCTTTTTTGATATCGTGTACAATATTACCTGATAGGGCTGATTTTCCAAATCCGGACAAATACTTCTTGAAATTGTCGAATTGGTTGCTGTATTGGTTAAAGCCACCGAAAAATGTTCCAAACCAGATATTGTCTTCACGGTCCCGATAGAAATTCAGGACAGCATTGTCAGAAATGGCAAATGGATTGAGCAGGTCTTTTTTGATGTGTTGGCTCTGGCCTGTGTGAATATCATAGGTGTATATTCCGGTTTCAGTTCCAATCCAGTATGTCGACTCTGTTTGTTGAATAATACAGTTTGCCTGAATGACTTTGTTGGGGTAATGACTTGCAAATAGATTTTTTAATGTGCCATTTTTGAAATCAAACAAATAAGCCGAATTGATTGTTCCGACCATTAGCAATGAATCGTTGATCGCATATACGGTTTTGGTATTCGCTAGTGTTTGTCGATCGATCTTTTTAAGATCAACAGGGAAAAATTTACCCGTATTAACCTGATACCGTAGTATTGTACTGTTATTGTCTGTTACCCACAACCCACCTTTCTTACTGCTGGTGATCGCTACTAGGGTATTTTTGTTGAGATCAAATGGGGATATTTCTCCTGTATAAGATTTGTAACGGTACAGTTTTCCATTGGAAAGCAACCATATAAAGCCTGCGTATTCGTGTATGGCATTTACTTCACCGATTGGTACACCCCTGAATGGTGTAAAATTTTCTTTAATGGGATCGTAACAATAGGTGCCGCGTGTGGTTCCCACCCATAGTATTCCTTTACTGTCTGTGAGAATACTTAAAATGGACGAACTTCCGATACTTGTAGAGTCTGAAGCATTGTGTCTAAATATCTTAAATTGATTGCCATCAAAGCGATTGAGACCATTCCTTGTCCCTAACCATA
The DNA here is from genome assembly GCF_002339225.1 of Sphingobacterium sp. UBA2610. Lineage (NCBI taxonomy): Bacteria > Pseudomonadati > Bacteroidota > Sphingobacteriia > Sphingobacteriales > Sphingobacteriaceae > Sphingobacterium > Sphingobacterium sp. UBA2610. The sequence continues at coordinate 52,658 of NZ_DDKA01000033.1, read as the reverse complement.
GAAAACCCTGAACATCCTGTGTAATACATTTGACCGTGCTATTGGAGAGACCGTCGTGGGTTTGATAATTTTTAAAATAGATCGATTGTGCCTGCACGTTAATACATGCTAGCAAGATATATAAAAGGAGTATGGTGGTTATTCTTTTCAAAACTGATTACGTTGAACTAAAAATAGTCAATTAAAAGATAAAAAAGAGTTTTACTGATACGCTTTGATATAAAATTGAGACGCTCTGATTGGACTAGCTACAAGGATTTCCGCATTTTTATAAAACAATAATAACCAAATATAAACGTATGTTTCGCCCTAGAATTATGACAGGTAAGTCCTGTGTCCTTGTTTTTCAGTTTGTTAGGTTTTTGTTTTTACCTGTGAGACATGATGTTCACGATGCTTTGGTTTTGAATTTTGGCTTTAAAGGCCTTGATACCCAGCGCTACGTCTTTGGCATTATTGGGGAAGACTATACGCATTTCAAAAGGGCTTTGGAGCCTAAAAAATATCATTAAAAATCACTTAGTATCATTTGTGTATCCTAGATGCACGATATAAAAATCAATTAAACCACCAATCAAAAAGCGTATGAAAAATAAACTACTTGCACAATGCGTAATGACGCTTACATTTTTGCTTGTATCTTTTATTGTAGTTGCCCAGACGAAAGTCTTGAAGGGAAAGGTTGTAGATGAGACTCAAGGTCCATTGGCAGGAGCTACAATTAAGGTAAAAGGGGGAACCGCGGCTACAACAACAGACACGGAAGGTTCCTTTACATTGACTGTTCCCAGTGAAGCGAAAACGCTGGAAGTATCCTTTATTGGATATACTTTAAAAGAAGTACCCATTGTGGGAAACGATATCACCGTAGCGCTGGAACCTAGTGCCGGTCAGGGCCTAGATGAGGTCGTTGTGATCGGTTATGGTACTGCCCGTAAAAAAGATCTAACGGGGTCTATGGTCACTATTGGAGCGAAAAACTTCAATAAGGGGATCATGACGAGTCCCGATCAATTAATACAAGGAAAGACACCAGGGGTTATGGTGATTAATAATACGGGGCAACCTGGCGGATCAACCACAGTACGTATCCGTGGAAACTCATCGATCCGGGCCAGTAACAACCCGTTATTTGTGCTGGATGGTGTGCCTATGTCGGGTAATTCGCCTCTGCCCGAAGGAAGAGGAGGCTTTTCTTCCGATAGAGGAAATCCTTTGACTTACTTGAATCCGGGTGACATTGCTAGTATGGACATCCTTAAAGATGCATCGGCTACAGCAATTTATGGTTCACGTGGGGCAAATGGCGTTGTCATTATTTCGACGAAAAGAGGTAAAGTAGGGCAGCCCGAGGTTTCTGTAGGAGCCTCAGCAGGAGTTTCGACCATGCGGGAATATCCTGATGTATTAGATGCTGCTCGATTTAGAGAAGCGTTGAAATATTATACACCATCTGAAGTCGCAAATGCTGATTTTGGTGGCAATGAGGATGCCTTTAAAGCGATTACAAGAAAAGCGATCACGCAAAATTACTATGCTGATGTAGCTGGCGGAACCGAGTATGGTAAGTATCGCCTTTCAGGTGGATATTTAAACCAAAACGGTATTATTCGTGGATCACAGCTGAAGAAATACACAGCCAATTTTAACGGAAATTTCCGTTTTCTGGAAAACAAACGATTGGGATTGGATTTTGCAGTCTTTTTGACGCAAATGGATAATAAATACGCACCGATCAATGCGATGGTAGGTTCGGAAGGAAATGTGATCTCCCAAGCCTTACAATGGAATCCGACACGACCATTACGGGACGATCAAGGCAATTTAACCTTTGTCAGTTCAACTACGCGAAACCCATTGACAAGCATTGAAGCCTTTAAAGATTTGGCGACAACAAATACCATGGTAATCAACTTGGCGCCATACTATAAAATTACAGACGATTTGGAATATCGTTTTATCTATAGTGCAATGCGACAAACTGGAAACCGTGAAGGTATGTACCGCGCAGGACTTATTGATCCTTCAGCTGTGAACAATGAGCAGGCCTTTATTTCCAATAACGGAGAAACGAACTTGCAAATGACGCATATGCTCTCTTACAATAAACAAATCAATTCAGATTGGAGTGTCAATGCGGTAGCAGGCTACGAGTATTTGGATTATAATTATAATAATAACATTTCCTTTGGCGGTGGATTTCGCTACCTGGGGTTAGATTATTTTGACTATCTACAATATACGCCTGTTTCCACGCGTGAAATATCGTCGTATAGAAGTCCAACAAACCAATTGCAATCGCTTTTTTTACGGGGCGGCTTCAATTACTTAGACCGTTATTTATTCACTGCAACAGTGCGAAGGGATGGTTCAACGAAATTTGGTTCAAACAACAAATACGCCATGTTCCCTTCGTTGGCCGTAGCCTGGAATGTTAATCAGGAAGAGTTTTTAAAGTCTTCCGGTATCTTTGACCAATTGAAAGTGCGATTGGGTTGGGGAAAAACAGGTAACCAAGAATTCCCTTCTGGTGCCTCATTGAATAGATTGGTCTTCGGTAATCAGAGTGTAAGCCAGGCTAACTATGGAAATCCTGACTTGAAATGGGAAACTTCGACGACGATCAATGCGGGTATAGATTTCGGAATCTGGGGCAACCGTCTATATGGATCCATTGATTATTTTAATAAAAAGACCACAGATGCGCTATTTGAGCAAACGCTTGCACAGCCAGCTCCTGCGGGACGTATTTGGGTAAATTTGGACGGTGAGATTGTCAATAAAGGGGTAGAGGTCGCGTTGACAGGTACAATTATTAAAAATGACAATTGGACTTGGGATTTGACAGGTAATGCAACATTTCTTAAGAATAGTGTAAGTGGCCTTGTTGGTTATTATGAGACAGGAGCACTCCGCGGACAAGGTTTTTCTGGTGTATTGGGACAACGAATGGTCAATGGCCAGCCATTGAATGTATGGTATTTGGCCGATTACCAAGGTATCGACCCGCAAACCGGAATGAGCATGTACCGTGGACAGGATGGTAGTATCAGTACGGCCAACGATCCTGCAATTAATAAGTTTTATATGAACAGTCCAAATCCAACCACATTATTGGGTATCTCCACCAATGTAAATTATAAACAGTTTTCTTTGGCTGCCAATATGAATGGCGCTTTTGGACATTATCTATTCAATAATACGGCAGCGACAACTTTGGGATTGAGCAATTTGTCATCACGGAATATCGGTTCAGCATTCTTTAATACAGCTGTAAAAGAGTCTACTTCCAATTCGGCTGCGCCTTCGACGCGATTCCTTGAAAAAGGTGATTATCTAAAAATGGCTAATCTTACTTTAAGCTATCGTGTTGGAAATGTAGGCAGAACACTGAAGAATTTAAATGTATCCCTTACTGGACAGAATCTTTTCATCATCACGAAGTATACAGGGTTTGATCCTGAGGTGAATACAGATGGTGCAACAAATGGTATTCCTTCGTTGGGTATCGAATATTTACCATATCCACCGGCAAGAAATATCCTATTGGGGGTTAACTTCTCACTTTAAGCGTATACTGTAGATCATTAGATAATAAAAAGAGGAGAGTATTAAGATTGATTTAAACATATTCATATTAGTGAATGAATAAATCTGATCGCCTCATTACGAATGAAACACTAAAGGCAGTATGAATGCCTTACAGTCAAAATGGATGAATAAATAATCAAATTTAGACGGATGAAAAAGATGAAATTAAGAACTTTATTATATATCGGAATAATTGGCTCCATTGTAACAAGTACATTTTCTTGTACTAAACTAAAGGAGGAATTTAAAGGAGAATTGGAAGAGGGGACATCCAATGTGGATCCTGGAAGCTTGTTGATCACAGCTTATAATTCATTGAATACCCCTTATCAGCAGGAACAGCGCTGGGTGATGCAGGAAATATCCACAGATGCTGCTATGGCTCCTACACGGGGAGGTGACTGGGATGATAATGGGATGCATCGTGCGATCCATTTACATACCTGGAATGCTGATAATGGTTATATGAACAATACATTTGTAAGTCTTGGTACAGCCATCTATAATGCGGGTAATGTGTTGCGGTATAATCCGAGTGCACAGCAAGGTGCTGAAGCGAAGTTTATTCGTGCGTTGGTCATGTTCGATATGTTGGATCTCTATGGCGTAGTACCCGTCCGGGAAGGAGCCTCTTTTGAAGATTTTAGAATCGCACCAGAGGTGTTACAGCCACAGGCGGCTATTGATTATATCGTGAAGGATCTCAACGAAATTATAGCGAGTTTGCCTGCAAACGGTCCGAAAGCAGCCTATGTAGCCAATAAAAATGCGGCAAAAGCATTGCTGATGAAGATTTATTTGAATAAGGGAACATTTTTAAACAGACAAGCTCCTTCTTTTGCTGCCGAAGATATGAATAAAGTGGTGGCCTTAGCCAAGGAAATTACGGCTTCGGGATCCTATACTGTTTCTGCAAAGGGCAAGTACTTTGATAATTTCGCGCCCGATAATGACGAAAAGTCTACCGAAAATATTTTCACTTTATATAATAAAAATGGCGATAGAGGTGGAAATGTGGATCGTACCTGGAATACTATTGCGCATTATAATATGAGACCTGGGGGCTGGAACGGTTGGTGTACATTATCAGATTATTACGATAAATTTTCGGATGCCGATGAAAGAAGAGGAATTTACTATAATTATCCGGCTGATACGACTTCTAACAGAACAAAAGAATTCAAACGTCAAAATGTAGGTTTTTTTGCAGGACAGCAATACAATTGGAGTACAAACAAACCATTGATGGCGCGAAATCCAGCGAATGCACCTTTGGTCTTCACGCGTGAAGTGACCATCCGGACCTCTGGAGCTACATTGGAAACAGCGGGTATCCGTCCAATGAAGTATGCCTTTGATTATGCTGTCACTGGTCAACGAAATAACGACTGGGTAGTCTTCCGTTATGCCGATGTATTGTTGATGCAAGCAGAGGCTATATTAAGAGGCGGAACCGGAACTGCAACAGAGGCACTTGGATTAGTTAACACTATTCGGACAAACCGTGGTGTGAATAACTTGACAGCGTTGACGCTTGATAATATATTAGACGAGCGTGCGCGTGAGTTGTATTGGGAAGGTTGGAGAAGACAGGATTTGATCCGCTTTGGTAAGTTTTTATTAGCCTGGCAGGAAAAAGCTGCGGATTCCAGCCCGAAAACATTGGTTTATCCAATTCCGAGTCAACAGCTTGCTGTCAATCCAAATTTAAAACAAAATCCAGGATACTAGATTTTATTGATATCCATAAAACAAGCAGTTTCACGGTGTTTGTTTTAGTGCAAAGGTATTTAGATGACAAGTGATTTTTCTTATCATCTAAATACCTTCTTTTTTCTATATAGTGATTAAAACTAATCTATCTTAATACCAACTTATACCTCTTCACAATTTTTAATCAATTTTTAGACAGTAATCAGTCATTGTTTATTCAGTTTACACTGAGCAATCACTGAGCAATCACTGAACAAGCACTGTTAAAAGGACTAATTTGGTCACGAGTTGAAACGAACTTGCTGCGCCTAAAAAATACAAGAGAAGAAAACAGGACCCATAAGTTGCCTATCGGCAAAGTAGCTTTTATGAAAGAAAGCGCTTAAAATGGAGATTGAGGCGATGGCCTTATCGAAAATATTATCTTGTTTTTTTGATAAAAAATAATCACTTTAGAGGTGGATAACTAGCCAAAAAGCATGGGTCATTTTGATGGATCAAATTGAAATTCTGTCAGATACCAATTTCGATATTCTTTGGAAAGAGGATAACAGCATTGAAACAAGACTATCTAAATGTAGATTATGATGGATAAAATCCTACAGCGGGCACCGACTAACGAAAAGGAGTTTTTTTTAGCTTATCGTTATTGGTACAGGAAATTGTACTATTTTCTGTATCAGAAGACCCAATGTTCGAATCTGGCCGAAGATGTCGTCCAGCAGACTTTTCTAATTGTTTGGGAACGCAAGAATCATGCGAATCAGCAAATCCAATTCAGTACCCAGCTCTTTCAGATTGCATGAACAAAATTAATTGATGAGTTGCGGCGGCGTGCTTTGAATAGAAAATATGTAGAGTTTGAGAAACCTTTTGTACTGACCCAATATGAAGATCTTGAACGACAAATTGCCTATAAAGGAGAGTTAGAATACGTAAAAGAGCTGATTACACAAATGCCTTTTATGCGGCAACAGGTCTTTTATCTCCATAAAATTGAGGAATTGAGTTATAAAGAAATTGCCGTCAAATTGTCTATCTCCCCGAAGACGGTAGAAAACCACGTTAGCATTGGTCTGAAATTTATTAAAAAATTTTTTAAGTTGTCTTAGGGGACAAGCCCATCACTATTCGTATAACAGTTATATACCTATCCCGCTAAAAGGATAGAAACTGTTATGAATCGCAAATCCTTATTAAATAAATTCCTGGCGAATGAATGTTCTGCTGAGGAAGCGAAACTTGTCTTCAAATGGCTGAATGATGATCCGACCTTATTGGATGATTTCATTTCAGAAGATGACTGGGTTTCCTATATCAATCAGGAAAATAAGTCAAAACGTGGTGGTGATAGCCTGTTGAGAATCATTACTGTATTCATCCTGTTTGGTTTCCTGTTCATCTTAACCAATCTTTTGAGCACATCAACTGATGAACCTTTACAAACAGCGAGTTTCATTCATGAAATTTACTACAACCCTTCTGCTCAGCCTAAAGAAATTGTTGCAGCGGACCATTCGATTTTAACCTTGGAACCCGGGGCACTGATTCAGCTGGGCATAAAACCGGATCTTGATTTTGGACGGGTTAAATTATTCAGTGGAAGGGTCAGTTTTAAAGTAGCGAAAGATCCTTCAAAACCTTTCATCGTCGAAAGCGGTACGTTGATGACCAACTGCGCTGGGAACAGAATTCATCGTGGATTATAATGCGGCAGTTGAACATGCGAATGGCAGGGACAAACGCATATTGGAGCAGTACTGGCAGCGGCATGTTCAGGAGAAAGAAAACTGAGCTTTAGGAGGCAAGGCCAGCAGCTGAGGCAGGTTGCTGCATTGCACCACACACTTTGCGCCGGGTTTCATTGCGCAGCCCGCCTCGCCGCCGCACGCAGGCAAATATTTGTACCTCATATACGCCTGCCTTCCCTACGTATTATAGAAAGAAGGGCACTGCACCGCCATTACAAACGTAGCTACGCAGGAAAACCGTCAAGGGTGTATAAACAACGGCTATCACCGTTGCCCTTGACAATTCCCTGCTTCCAACTCTGGTTGTTTAAGCGTTGCAATGGTCAGGAGTGTTTATATTCTATCGGAAGGAAATTCGTTAGCACTTTAAGATGAACTAATTACTTAGGTATCATTTCTGATATACTTTAAATCTGGCTACTAATTTCTATAAATTGCGGTATGCGAAGACTCCTGTTAATGATGGTAAGCGGGATCTCCGGGATCAAATGTTCGTATGCCCTGGTAAGCCCGTACACGAGGATCGTGGTTATAGTAATGTAGATCAGTTCAGACCTGACCTTGTTGAACAGATACTTAAAAGGGGGACGTTTGTTCAATAACATTGTTGTACCTCCTGAAAAATATTTATCGTCACTTTTTTACATCGATTTCAATACAATATTAGTTGTCCGGATCATCTGCTTCCAGGTTATATTTCTTAAAGAGCTCGCGGGCGATGAGTTTCACGTTCCAGGCGAGTTCATCCGAGTTGCAGCGCTTCATGGTTAATGGCAGTTTTACGCCGTCTTCACATGCTGTTAATATCAAGGTAAATGATCCCTGCCCGGTGACCTGGTCATCTCCATGCAGCTCCTCAAATACCTGAGCAGCGAAATCCTTTTCTGTGCCAAGTTCCAGAGAACCTATCGTTTCCATTCCGAAAAGCGTGTTCAGTTCGAGACTGATATGATAGCTGCCTGCCATGCCGATCAAACTCCTTTGATAAAGCGGGATATAAAACGAGCTGCCCTTTCGGACAGCCCGTAAACTCCGGAGAATTCAACCTTATTTGATCTCGATCTGACGGGTCACCGATTTGGCCTCTTCTTTCTTAGGCACATTGATCTTCAGAACGCCGTCGGTATAGCTTGCTTCGATGCGACTGTCGTCCGCACTGTCAGGCAAGGTGAAAGAACGCACGAAAGAACTATAGCTGTATTCGCGCTTATTGTATTTCTTACTGTTCTCGGTGTTCTCGCTGCGTTGTTCTACAGAAATGTTCAGCACCTGATGATCGATATTGATTTTGAAATCATCCTTCTTCAGGCCAGGAGCGGCAAGTTCGATATGGTATTCATCAGGGGTTTCGCTGATGTTAGCCGCAGGTACACGGGTCACCATACGGTCCGATAAGAAAGAATCATTAAAAAAAGATTCAAAGATGTCGTTAAAGCCTGGCATTAACGCATTTTGTTTTCGATCTGAATTAAATTTAACCAATGACATAACTTATTTCCTTTCTTAAACAATTAATGAATCAATTAAACTTAAGAACCGAAGTTCTGTGAACGATTAGTCAAGCAGCATGCCAATCCGAAATGGTTGTACAAAAAATGTTTAAAAAACAGCAATTATGCTATATTTTAACTGTTTCGCATGGCTTTTTCAATAGCAAAATAACAGCTTTAGGCCATTTGAAACTGAATTTTTTTCATCCTGTCTGACAACTTTACATAGTTAAATAACGCAACTAACGATCATCAACAAAAACAAAATACGAGACAGGCTTTTACGGTTATGGCTCAAGCAGCGCCTCGGGTTTTTAGAAACTACGGCAGCATGCTGTTAGGAAAATTGTACCCTGCGGCCTCTTATCCTATCCTTCTTTTTCAAGTTGTTTCTTTCCCCAGTTATGAAGATGCTCTATAAAGGGCATCAACTCCAGGCCGGTTTCGCTCAATGAATATTCCACTTTAGGCGGCACTTCGTGATACATTTTCCGGATGATGAGCTTGTCCTCTTCCAGCTCTCTCAAAGTTTGCGTAAGCATCTTGGTAGTGATATCAGGGAGGGTTCTGCTCAACTCTCCATACCGCAATACCGGTCGCATGCCCAGATGCCAGAGAATGCGACCTTTATATTTCCCGCCGATGCGTTTAAAAGCATATTCAACTCCACATTTTTGTATACACTCAGGAATTTCTGCATTTTTTTTCATGTTAATTTATTTACAACATTTTGATAATCAATAATACATACTTTTTGGTAGGTAAGATACAAATAAGTACATACTTGACAAAAGTATTGGAAAAATTTAATATTGTCCACATCAAACAGCAGAAAAATGGAATTAAAATCACAAAACAAATCAGGCTTAATGAAGGCGATCCGTCAGCACGAGTTTGGTGGTCCTGAAGTTCTCCTTTATGAGGACGCTCCGATACCTATGCTTAAGCAGGGCGAAGTGCTCATTCGGGTTCACGCGGTTGGTCTCAATCCGCCCGACTGGTACCTGCGTGACGGGTTTAAATCGCTTCCTCCTGAGTGGAGGCCAAAGGGGAACTTCCCGCTTATTCTGGGAACAGATGTATCGGGTGTGGTAGAGGCGGTGGCTGATGATGTTAGGGACTTCGCCGTCGGGGACGAAGTTTACTCGATGGTTCGTTTTCCGGAGGGTCTCTCTGTAGAAAGTGGTGCCTATGCCGAATACATCACCGCGCCCGCATCGCAGGTAGCGCTTAAGCCGGCCGCTATCGATCATATCCATGCGGCCGCTGCTCCTATGTCTCTGCTCACCGCCTGGCAATTCATGATTGAACAGGGGCATAATGTACCCAATCCGCTTCAGCCGAAGCAACATGAACCGGTGCCGCTTGAGGGCAAAAAAGTACTCATCAATGGTGCGGCCGGCGGTGTCGGCCACTTTGCCCTGCAACTCGCCAAATGGAAAGGGGCCTACGTGATCGTGGTGGCATCTGGTAAGCATGAAGTACTTTTGCGTGATCTTGGCGCTGACGAATTCATTGATTATATCAAGACCGTACCCGAGGATGAGGTGCGTGGCGTTGATCTGGTCATCGACTCGGTTGGCGGCCCAACGACTAGTCGTTTTTTACGTACGCTCAGGCGGGGCGGCGCACTCTTTCCCATTTTCGGGCTCGGCGCGTCCGGTGGAGCAGAGGCTGAGCAGCTTGGTGTGACGATGTCCACCACCCAGGTCCGTTCGAATGGTGCGCAATTGGCAGAAGTAGCCAAATTACTTGACAACGGTACGATACGCGTCGTCATTGATAGTGTTTTCCCGCTTGCCGATGCCCGAAAAGCCCACGAAAGAGCTGCTCAGGGAAGTATCCAGGGTAAGATTGTGCTCACCGTGGCCTAGAAAGATAAAGGCTCGCTAGGTTGGGGTCAAAGCACTACAGCGAGTCCCATTAAAAGGCTATCCATTACAGATAGCCTTTTCTAATTCTAATCGGTATAAGACCCTAAAAAACTTATTTATTTTATAACGACCATGAAGGATCTTGAACAATTAAAAGACAGGCTATTGATAAAGGAGCTCGTAGACAGGGTTTCAATTTTGGGCGACAGAAAGGATTTTAACGCGCAGGTCCAGCTATTTTCGGAAGATGCGTTGTCAGAAACTTTTGCCGGCGGAACTTCTATCTTAAAACTGCGGTGCCGGAAGGAAATGGCAGCAGCGTTTGGTAATTTCCTTAAGGATTACGAAACTGTTTACCATTTTAACGGACAGCACATTATAAGCATAGATGGCGATAAGGCCTCAGGAACATGTTACTGTACCATTACTTTGATTGGCACAGAGAACAGCAAAAGAATTAAAACCACCATTGGGGCGGTTTACCAGGATGATTATGTACGTGATGGTAACCGCTGGCTTATTGCTGAGCGAACAGGAACTTTTAACTGGCAGGATAAATCTGAGGTTTATCAATGATCAAGCAAAACATCTAATTAGCGTTAAGAAGCAAAGCCGGCTTAATCCACCATAATTTATGGAAGTTTACAGTAAGAGAATGAAAACTGAAAATAGCTTTATAGATAGACTGAGATAGGGTACTGATGATTTTGACTCACTACGATGATGTCCTGTGAGGTGTTAAGAGGCTGCTTGTTCGGCAGCCTCTCTAATATCAAAAACAGTTGGCAATTACTTCTGCACGAATGCCTCAAGATTTTCTGCCATTGGCTCAACTGTGTCCACTGCGTCTGTAATGGTCATCTCCGTAATGAATTCCTCTTTAGGGGTGCGTACCTTTTTCATATTGACTAACCAGTCGTTTTCTCCATCCCGGTAACCCAATGGTAGGATCACCGTACTTTTGTAACCGGTACCCTTTAACTTTAAAAGCTCGTCCAGTCTTTCTGGTATAAAGCCTTCCATAGGCGTGGCATCAACCTTTTGTTCTGCTGCTGCCGCAATCGCGATTGCAAATGAGATGTAACTCTGTTTTGCCGCATGATGCGCCTGCCATTCCGTTCCTGATTTTTCATAAAGGTCCATAATTGTCTCTTTATAGGCATTCATCGTACTGTGCGGCAGCCCGCGTTCGTCCATGATATAGTTGAATACTTTCGAAATACGTTCATCGTCATAATGATCCCATGCGGCAAACACCAGTAAGTGGGAGCAATCGGTGATTTGGCTTTGGTTATAAGCGACACCTTTGATCTTCTCCAGTAATGCTTTGTCAGAAATGACGATTATTTTGTATTGCTGAAGACCTGAAGAGGATGGCGCCATCCGGGCGGCTTCAAGGATATAATTAATTTTTTCCTCCGGAACCCTGGTTCCGTTCATCTTTTTGGTGGCATAGCGCCATTGTAAATCATTAAGTAAACTCATATTTTATTTTTGAGTAAAGGTAGCGCGATCGCTGTTATATTGTAACTTTGTGACAAAAAGTAACTGTGACATTGAGGTAACCTATGTGACAAAAAAGTATCCATATAAATTTATGGAAAAGGAAATTGAAACTAAATCACGGTTTATAGACAGTGAGTGTGCTAAAAAGATACGGGCAATAGATGACACGATGGATATCTTAAGCGGCAAATGGAAAATATCGATACTCTCACGCCTTGGCTATAAGCCGATGCGGTATTCGGAACTTCTAAGAGATATCAATGGCATTGCAGGGAAGGTACTTAGCCGGGAATTAAAAGATCTTGAAACAAACGGTCTGGTTAAAAGGGAGGTATCTCAAACACAACCGCTGTCTGTAACCTACGATGTAACGCCTTATGGAATGACGCTGAAGAGCCTGACTGACAGTATTGCGGAATGGGGATTGCAACACAGGAAACGCATCATTGACTCGCACAAGCAAGACCGGTAATTGAATTTACAGATGAAAAGGAAACTCATTTATTAATAACCCAGTCGTATAGAAAGCTTTCTCGTACACATTTTAAAAATGAGAATGGAGTGGACATAGATATCGGGCTTTGCCGGAGCGGCTGGTGTGATCAAAGGCCGACTTGATGCGACCTCTGATCACACCGGCTATTCCGGCGAACTACTTCTATTCGGCTCAAATTTAAGGAGGCTAAGTTGTAACGCCCTGAAGCAACAATCAGTTTGATAATGAATGACGTTTAAAAAAATCGTTGGCATCCTTCAACCTGAAGGCCAGAAGACCATTAAAAATACCGGTGAATATAAAGGCCGTTGCCGTCCAGGTCAATGGTCACGGCACCCAATACAGGGTTGAAGAATACCTGCGCCGCAAACAATATCGTTAGGACGCCGGCAGTGATCAAACCAGGCGGAATGCCGGGTAGAGTTGGAAAAGAAAGCCGCAGGCAAACCATGTACCACTTCTTTCCCCTCGAAAAATTGACAGTTCAAATGAAAATTCGGCAGCAATAAGCCGTTAACGCATCTCATGTTTTTCGTTTTTTCTGATTCCTGACGCAGGGCACCGGCTTTGTCTTGCGCCAAAAACAAGCGGTTACAACACCGGAATTGAAGAAAGGAGCGTATGGTGGTTGACCACCCTGTTCAGGGCCAAATTGACTACTGAGTTAGATTGAAACCTTCGGCTTTATGGTAAAAAAAGGGTAAAAATAACCCTATATAAGGCTCTGTCAGTGCCCATTTCCCTGTATCACAAATCATAACTTCACTTTCAATGCCTCGAAGGTAAAAACTGAAAACAGGTAACGGAATAGGTATAGAAATGCTGGTTCCTCCGCAAAATGGTCCTAGCCCAAGTTCACATGCCGACTTTTTTGAATCTCTTTATATCGTGGAAGGTGAGATTGAAGTACACTCTTAGGCCTACGTATATACCGCCGCGAAAGGCGCTTTCGTACTCATTCCCAAGGGCGGCGCTGTGCATTACTCCAAAAATGTGAGCGATGCTGTAGCTAAGTTGCTCCGTACTGTAGTGCCAGCAGGTTTAGAAGATTTTTTTAGAGATTGGGCAGCCAGTAGCCGCACGAGAATTTCCGCCTCCAACGAATGCGGAAGCGATTAAACGCATTCAGGATATTGCCCGCTCACATGGGCAAACATTGTATTCACCCGATTTTTTAGACGGCAAATAGGATAGTTTCGTCTTCGCTTAATAGCTTTTAGGGATGGTGCAATGGTTTAGTGATTACCTAGGCGTTTTATCCTTATCTATCCAAAACAGTACTTCATAATCACGTTGATTAGGCGTTTTGGTTACGACTTCACGGGAAAGCTTTATTTCACCTTGGTAAGCGTGTCCATGCTTTTTCTTTGCCAGGCTGCTATATCAATCAACAAAGGGCAAAGGGTTTTTCCAAAATCAGTGAGCGTATATTCTACCCGGGGAGGCAGCTCCCTGTACTGTTTCCTGCTGATCAGGCCATCGGCTTCGAGCTCTCTCAATTGATTAGTTAACACCTTTTTTGAAATAGAGGGTACCCTAACCTGGATTTCGCCAAAACGTCTGGTATTTTTTGAAAGTATATATAAAATCGGCAGCTTCCATCGCCCTCCGAATAAGGCTATCGTCGCTGTAACAGGACAGTCATCATGTTCTAATTCCTTTTCCATTAGTCACTTTTAGGTTACCGCTTTTTGTCTTGTTACCCGCAGCAAGGGTAATTTTTCAAAATCAAATTTGTTTCTTTACCTGACAAAAATAATTAATCTAAAAACAAAAAAATATGATCTTAGTAACCGGTGCAACAGGAAATTTAGGTAAAGCCACCATCGATTCATTATTAAACAGGGGTATAGCCCCAAACAACATTACTGCGTTAGTCAGAGATGAAAGCAAGGCGGCAGAATTAAAATCAAAAGGACTTCAAATCAAACTTGGCGACTATCAGGATTTGGAGTCTTTAAAAAGTGCGTTTCGGGGCGTCGACAAGCTGCTGCTGGTGTCTTCTTCATCAGATATAGGCAAAAGGTTTGAGCAGCACAAAAATGCGATCAATGCGGCGAATGAATCTGGTGTTGGCCATATTATTTATACGAGCTTTGACATGAAGAATTTACAGCAAAGTATCATGGGTGGAGAGGTTCGATATCATGCATATACAGCTGATTATTTAAGACAAACAGGTATCCCCTACACTTTAATGAACAACACAATGTATGCTGACATGATTCCCTTCCTTGTAGGAAAGGATATATTGAATAATGGAATCTCTATCCCTGCAGGAGATGGCAAAACTCCCTTTTTACCAATAAGCGAAATGGCTGAAGCAAATGCTGTTGTATTGACTACTCCGGGTCATGAAAACAAAGAATATATCATCGCCTCAGAAACCGCCTTTTCCTTCGCAGAGATTGCTGACCTGCTATCAGACATTTCCGGAAAAACATTAGCTTATCACCAGCCGGACGTAAGTGCATATGTTGCACAGCTTATACAGGCCGGTCTTTCTGAAGATGATGCAGCGTACATTGCAAGGTTCTGTGGAGCGATTGCTAGAGGTGAATTTGATACGAATAAAAGCGATGTGAAGCGACTACTAGGGAGGAGCCCGGTCAGCCTAAAAGAATTTCTGCAAAATATATACAGTTAATTGGTAGAAGCAAATCCTTTGTGGAAGTGCCGGTTATAGAACCGCTCCCGCATAATAATATGCTTATATATGGAGGCAGAGGCACTGTCCAAATCCAATTGATTTCGCATAACTCTAGGCAGGGAGTTAACGTCATCTTTGTTGATTCAGGCCGTGGAATTCCGGATGTGGAACTTGCGATGGAGCAGGGGTACTCAACCGGCAAAACGCTTTGCATCGGGTTTCCCGGCGCAAAGAGATTTTCAGATCGGTCCGAGATAAACAGCGAATTAGGGAAAGGGACCACCGTCAAGATCACAAAGTGGCGGTAGAAAACTAAACTCAGAAAGTTTTAGCCAGCAGGCTGATCTTCGATAAGTTTACTAAATTGCCTCTTCTTAGCCGCAACTTGGCGGATATGTGATAAAGTTTAGGAAAAGTCCCTTGCAGCGTCATTTGGCTATCTCACGCGCTGAAGTTGCCCAGGTTTATCATGTGTTACCCAATACCGCTTGGTGGTTGGATTTCAGTTCAATGGCCCAAACCGAAGCTCCGGCAGGGACAATCGTCTGCCTATATTCCAAGACGTGGGGTGCACGGTTATAAGAACAATTGTTAACCGGGGTGATACTAAGCGTTACGGTATCCCCCCTTTAAAGTTCAAAAAACAGTGGAAAAAAACTCAGCAGCAAAAGGATTCACACTCGAACAAATAAAGGCAGCTCATGCCAAAGTAAAAAGCGGCGCCGACTTCCACGCTACATTCACGAAATCAAAGCGCTTGGATTGAAAATTATAACTATAGCGTCACTGACGGTACAGTTACGTACTATGGTGAAAGCGGATACCAGATAGCTGCGCCAGCCGTTTATGAGCCTAAGCCCATCAACCCGGATGCTTCTCCGGAGAAATTACGTTATATTATTGCGATTCACCAGAAAGGCCAAACTGATTTTTCGACGTTTTGCGAGCAAGCGGCAAAGCACGTGTAAAACAGATTGAAATATATGCAGAATAAAAACTAATAAATTACACAAAACGAAAAACTCAAATCTAGTTCAACTCACGGAAAGACAAAGAAAGTGTTAGACCCATGTTAGACCTAACAAAAAAGGACTTAAGATTTTAGATCATAAGTCCTTGATAATCAAGTCGGGATGGCCGGATTTGAACCGACGACCTCCAGCACCCCATGCTGGCGCGATACCGGGCTACGCTACATCCCGTTTATTCTGATCGAACGGCCGCTATGAATAGGACCATGATTAAGAATAATTTTTGGTAGCGCTAAAATAATAATTATTGACAAAAAATAAAATATAATTACGAAAAAGCGCCATTCGATTTTTAGAATGGCGCTTTGTGTACTACGAGATGCTGCTTAGAACTTATAACCGACCATAATGCCGATTGTTTTATTTTTTGCATCTAAGTTTTTGTCTACACTCGTAAAACCGTGGCTATAATAAGCATCTAAGGTGAGGTGACTGATGTCTACACCAATACCCACACGACCATCAAATGAAAATTTCTTATAATCGGTATTTGCACTCGACTTGACTGTTTTAACATCATAGTTTAACTGAGGGCCCAATAGTCCCCGGAGGTTGAAGTCGCCATTTTCCAAAAATTTATACCCTACTTGAAGGGGAAGATTGATCTGATAAAATTTAGGCGTTTTCTGTCCGTTTTCGAAGTTATATGCTTTGCGTAAAAGACTGGCACCGATTCCAGGCTGAAAGAATACACGATCTCCAATACGTGCAAATCCTGCAACTGATACGCCAACTTTGCCGTTATTATCTTTGACAGACTTATTGCCAAAGGAACTCATATGATAATTGCTTCCGACTTGCAGCCCATAAGTGATGTCCTGTGCCTGTGTAGTACCTGTTAATCCCAATAATGTCAATCCCAGCAGGGCTACTTTGAATGTTGTTTTCATTGTCAAATTATTTTTGTTATCAATTGTATATTGTTCTTTCCTTTATGACAATGGAAAAACTGTATACCCTTAGAAAAAAAATATTTTATAAAATAGATGACTTACCTTTAGTGATAAAAATAGCTTTTCTATACTTCTTCTCGGGTGAATCCCATTTTTCAGATGGGAAATGGACTGTCCTTGTTGTCGTATTGATATGAAAAGATTTCAGAATAGGTTCGACTTAGGGATTTGCGATCACCTGATTCAGGTCATTGAAGCTGATGAAAAAATGAAAAATTTGTAAGGGTAACAATCTATTAGGATGTCTTACTAATAGAGCGGATTATTTAAACAATAGAATTGATCAATGTCGGAAAATAAAGAAAAGAATTTTGAGCAGCTTTTTCGCACACATTACAAGGAGTTACATCGTTATGCCTATCGATATCTAGGTGATAGTGATGTGGCGGAAGAGGTTGTGCAACAGGTGTTTTTGCGGCTTTGGGAACGCGATTGGGAGGAGCAGATACATACTTCATTAAAAGCTTATTTATATCGGGCTATTTATAATGAAAGTATGAATGTGCTAAAAAAGGAGCAACGAAAGCTAAAATATCAATCACATGAGCAGCATAGACAGGATTTTGCGCCTGCAGTTGATGAAAGTACACGGGATTTGGACGAAAGGCTCCAGATTGCCTTGGCGGAATTACCCGAAAAAAGTCGGACGGTTTTTGAGTTAAGCCGTTTTCAGGAAATGAAGTATAAGGATATCGCAGTAACCTTGGATCTGTCGATAAAGACTGTTGAGGGACATATGAGTAAGGCGCTGCGACATTTGCGTATTGAACTTGTGGATTATTTAACATTGATTATTTGCTTTCTTATCTATAGGCTATGAATAAGGAACTGTTAGAAAAATATATCGTTGGTGAGACCAACGAGGTAGAGAATACCATGATAAAAAATTGGTTGGAAGAAGATGCCAACAATAAGGAGGAATACATAAAAATGAAAAAAATGTGGGATAGTTTGCCCAAACCCCTAGATGTTCCTGATGTGGATGTGGATAAGGCTTGGGCTGACTTCAAAGTGGTACGAGATAAAAGAGCGTCAGAAGCTGCGGTAATCCCCCCAAAAAAGACTTCTGTAATTCAATGGAGCTGGTGGCTCGCCGCGAGTATCTTGATACTCTGTGCAGTAGGATTCTATGTATTTGATCAGTCGCATCGTGAAGAAATGTTTCTTTCGAGCAGGGATCAAGTGCGCCAAGATTCCCTTCCTGATGGCTCGGTTGTTACACTAAATAAAAATACATCGCTGGCTTATTCAAGTCGTTGGACCAATAAAAATAGAAACGTGACCCTGGAAAGAGGGGAAGTGTTTTTCCAGGTTCACAAGGATAAAAAGCACCCCTTTGTCATTGAAACGGGTAAAACCAAAATCACGGTATTGGGCACAAGTTTTAATGTGCGACGGATACCCGATGCGACGGAAGTTATTGTTGCTACAGGATTGGTCAAAGTGGGGTATGCAAATAAGGAAGTCTTTTTGCGGCCACAACAAATGATTACGATCCGGGACAGGGATACGATAAAAGTAGGAAAGGAACCTGTCAAAGATCAGTTTTATAAATACTATGTTGATCGTGTGTTTGATTTTCAGAATACCCCATTGAAACGTGTTGTCGAGGTGCTCAATCAAGCTTATGACTATACGATTATTATAGATCATTCTCCTGATCAGAAATTGTTATTGACAGCAAAATTCGAACAAAATAGTTTAACTGAAATTTTGAAAGTCATTTCTAGCACATTTGGATTAAAAGTCCATGTGAAAGATAGGGAGATTCATCTGACGAGATGAGCCAACAAATAGATATATTTTCGGAACAAAATTGTATATAAAAACAACATGATACTATTTTTTATAAAAAGGATAGAGCTTTACCTCTTCATTTTAATGCTGTGTTCGTTCCATTCGGGACGAGCACAGCAAAAGCTTGCTGTAGAGATTCAGATGCCTGTTTTTGCGGAGACCACAGTAGGTGAAATCTTTCAGCTTTTGAAAGAGAAGGAAGATGTATTGTTCTCCTTCAATGGAAATATCCTACAGACAGTGTTATTCATACCAAGCCTTTTAAAGGAAATTTGTACGATTATCTAGATGGGATTTTGGGAAAGGAATATTCTTTTAAAGAACTGGGCAGACATATTATCATTCAATATACACCACAACGGATGTCGGTAGATTTTGAAGTACAAACACCCACTAAGAATAAAGTGGTTATAACAGGTTATATCAAGAATATTCGAACCAACCGCCCGATTTCCAATGCGAGTATCTTTGATCGAAATGCTTTACTGTCTACATTGACGGATCAAAACGGCTACTTTGAACTAGATGTAAAGAAAAGGAGTAATCTCATTGCTGTGAATGTGAGTAAGGAGGCTTTTCGGGATACCAGTGTTATGGTGATTTTTCCGATAGAAGCGAAAATTGGAGATAAGAAAACGCGTGATTATGGCTATTTTGAGGGTTATGAAGAAGATCATGGTCTTTATCGATCGTTTTGGGGACGGGTGTTTCTCTCGCCTGCCCAGAAGATCCAAAGTATGAATTTAGGTGGAATGTTTTTGTATAGTCCTTACCAAATTTCGATGACACCGGGATTAAGTACGCATGGTTTTATACGCTCGCAAATTGTGAATAAATTTTCCATCAATATCATTGGTGGATCTACGGCGGGCGTAAAAGGTATGGAGCTCGGTGGCGTATTTAATATGAATCAATATGATATGCAGGGTATGCAGATGGCTGGGGTGTTCAATGCGGTGGGCGGAAATGTGCGTGGGGTGCAGCTCGCCGGTGTAGGAAACCGTGTTTTCGGAGAAATGAAAGGTTTGCAAATGGCAGGTGTTTTTAATGGCGTAGGTGGAAATGTAAGTGGGGTACAGATCGCTGGTGTGGGAAACCATGTTGTCGGGCAAGTAAAAGGTCTACAAATAGCGGGTGTTTTCAACAAAGCAGATACGGTGAGAGGAGTTCAGATTGCCGGAGTTGTAAATTTGACGAAAGATGCTTCTGGAACGGTACAGCTTGCCAGTATACTTAATCATAGCGAATCGACTGTTGGAAATCAAATTGCAGGCCTCGCCAATAAAGCAAAAAAAGTAAAAGGAATTCAATTGGCCGGTATCGTCAATATCGCGGATAGCAGCGATTATCCCATTGGTCTGCTCAATTTTATTAAAAATGGCGAGAAAAGTCTTTCAATAGCAATTAATGAAGATAGCTACCTCGGACTGCAATTTCGTTCAGGTGGTCGTGTACTTTATAGCCTATTATCGATCAATGTGGCACTTGAAGGTAATCGACCTGATAAATATGCCTTTGAAGCTGGGTTAGGAGCTGTAGTGCTCAATGGGTCTAAATTCAGTCTCCGCACTGAAATAACAGCGCGTAATCTTTTGACCGAGAAATTTAAAATGCTGGATAACCATCAGTCCTCGCTGCGGATAATTCCAGCCTTTAAATTAAGTGACCGTATATCTATATTTGTTGCTCCCAGTTTGAACTATGCGGAGCGAGATGAAAATACAATTTCTGGCGGTAGTACGGTATGGAAAGCTTGGCGAAGAGACCGAACACGAAATACATTTTATGGCGGTGGAATGGCAGGGCTGATGTTAAAATTATAAAACTGAAAACTATTTGTTAATAGTGTTGTTCTATAGATAGCTTTTAAACATTTAACATTTTACGTAAACGCCCAATATCAATTTGATAGCGGGCGTTTATCTTTGTATAGCTGATTGGAGAACAGTGTTTAAGCGACTGTCGCAGTCTTTAATACATTACGGTAAGGATAAGAATGGAAGATGTGTCTGCGGGCAAATCGACCTAAAGAATCTGCGTTGACAAATTTAATATAGTCATTCCGCTGAACACCAAAATATTCATATTGACTACCATCGTGAAAAGTGACTGTCAATATTTGTCCTTTCCAGTCAATATCCTGAATACCAGAATTGGTAATTGTCTCCGTGTAGATTGGTAACTGTTGCTCTAATGTTTCCGGACAAATGCTTACCAGAAAATGGTATGCTTCGATCATTTCAACACTTTTTTGCTCTGCAGCCAAACGACCTTCTTCATCATTGACAAATTTATCGGGATGACATTCTTTCATGATTGTCCGGTAAGTAGATTTTAGGGTTTTCAGATCCACAGATTTATCTACATTAAGTAACTTCCGGTAGTCGGCAATTTTTTTCATGGCGGCAAAGATATGCTTAATAATCAGATTATTCGCTATGAAATAAGAAATTTTCTTATTTCTTCAACAAGGTTTTTACATAGAGTTGCTCGACCTTCTCTCTTGCCCAAGGTGTTTTCCTTAAGAAAGTTAGGGATGATTTGACACTCGGATTTTCATTGAAGCAACGGATGGATATGCGTTGTCCCAACTCTTCCCAGCCATAATACTCCACTAAATATTCAATAATGGTGTCGAGTCTTTTTCCGTGTAATGGATTATTAATTTGTTCTTGCATGTCGTAAAGATAATAATCTTCAAATTATGGATTATGCTAATTTCTATGGTTTGAATGAAAATGGAACAGAACTTAGTGTGTATTAATATTCATTAAGTTGTGTGGCCAGCTTTTCTAGATCTAAATTGAGCTGTTCGTCCCAAATTGCTCCCGTAGCATCCAGTTTTCCTTTGACTCCTTGTATGAGTAGATTTCTTTTTTCGTCAATTTGAGCTCCTAATCCCTGCAGGATACGCTGTAGTTCGACATGCGCTGTTTCGCCTTGCGCAGCAGCAGTAATGATACTAACGGGCTTATCGGTGAAAACCGTCGTTGCGGCGCACCATTCAAGTAGATTTTTTAATCCACTGGGTACACTGAAAATATATTCAGGGCTGCTGATCAATACTAAATCGGCGTCATTGATTACCTGGCGAAGTGCAATAATTTCAATAGGTGGATGAGATTGGCTCTCCTCTGGATCAAAATGAGGCAGTTCTTTAAGACGATCAAATAGGGTGAAATGGATATCGGCATTGATCTCCTGTTGGAGGTGATTTACAATATGATGATTGGATGAATGTGCACTGGCGCTACCAACAATGGCAAAAATAGTTTTCATGTGAGTTTAAATCTAATCAACGGCTGTATACTGCTGCTGAGTTTTTACTTTTTATATTCTTAATTTAGGAACTAAATTACACTATTCAATTCAAACGATTGACTTTGTTCTTCGCTTCAATGTAATTTTTCGTTTCTTTCTCCTTTTACCGATTAAGTTTATACTTTTGGAACTGAGGACTTATATTAGCCTTTTTTCGGATTATATGCTTTATTATGAGAAATAAAATGGGGTACCGCTTATTGTGGGAACGTATTCGTACTGGAGACGAAACGGCTTTCTTTGACCTATATGCGGCACTCTATCAAGAGCTTGTCAATTTTGGAATACGTACATGTGGCGATAGTGACCTGGCAAGTGAAGCAACCGATCAGGTATTTGTGAAAATTTGGGAAAAACGAGAACAGCTTGACCGGGTCGAAAATGTACAGTCCTATCTCATTACTTTTTTAAAAAGACGTATTCTGCGTTTGCTGGAGAAACAACATAAAATAAATACAGCCCTTCAACATGTAAAAGCTGAAGATGATTGGGTGGAGATGCCCTATGAGGAGTTTGTCATCAAAGTACAGACGAATGAAATCATACAGATCCGTTTGAAAGAAGCACTGGAGAAGTTATCATTTCGTCAAAAACAGCTGGTGAATCTCAAGTTCTTTGAGGGATATTCGTATGAAAAAATCTCAGAAATTACACAAATGTCTGTAAAGACAGCCTATAATACGCTTTACGATGCTTTGAAAATCCTACGGGAAGAGTTAAAAGATATTTAAGTTTAACCTGTTGTGGTTCCTTTGCAGATCCAATAATCGTTTAGCATGCGCTGAAAACTATTACAGAATGCTATTCTTGTATTCTTTATTTAAAATAAAAATCTGAATTTCAGTGTTTTATGAAATATTTTAAATTTTCTTTAGGCAAAAGAACGTCTTTTGGGCACTATAGAGTAAATACCCAAAAGAATGAGCCAAAAAGATTATAAACAGTTAGAAGATTTTTTGATTGACGATACTTTTCAAAAGTATTGTTCGGGAGAAGATAAAAACTGTATTCTGTACTGGCAACAATATAGCCTGAACCATCCAGAACAAGCGGAGACGATTCTGAAAGCCAAACGCCTCTATCAACTCTTGGTTGGCAATCGTCGACCTGTGAATGAGCAATTGGAAAAATTGAAGACAGATCTGCAGAATGTTCCAGTGGAGCATCAGGCATCCTTTCGGTTTAACTGGCCCAAATGGGCAGCCATTGCCGCTGTACTTGTTGCATTGGTATCGGGCGGAGTTTGGTATTATGCTCAACCCGGTAAAGTTGATTCCTCATTGCCAATAAGCGCAATCGGCCAAGTATATCAAACAAAAAATGGGGAGAAAAAGACCTTCGAATTAAGTGATGGAAGTACAGTAACGCTAAATTCTGCGAGTAAATTAGAGTTGTCCGCAGATTTCAATCAGGAATTGCGTGTGGTGCGGCTTGCTGGTGAAGGCTATTTTCAGGTAGCAAAGAATAAGGAGAAACCTTTTGTGGTACAGGCAGCTGATTTTGATATCAAGGTACTGGGGACAACATTCAATGTAAAGAGTTATTCTGATGAACCTACAGCAGAAGCATTGCTAGTGGAAGGTTCTATTGAGATGACGAGCAAAGGGCAGCGTGAAAATTCTGTTGTCATAAAACCGAATCAAAAAATCACGATCTTTAAGAATCAAACTGAAGTAGCAATCGCTCGTAAAACCAATAAACCAAACGTGAGCAAATTACCGATTAAGGAAATTGCCATAGAGAATATCCCTACAATAGAATCCAATACAGCTGAAATACCAGACATTGCGTGGCGTGAAAATAGATTAGAAATCGTGGACCAAGATTTTGAATCACTTCGTAGAACACTGGAACGTTGGTATGATGTGGATATACAAATCCAAAATGATCAATTAAAACAATATCGCTTTACGGCAACCTTCAGCAAGGAAGGTATTGTTCAGGTATTAAGTGCTTTACAGGAAGTTGAACCTTTTAAATTTAATGTATATGGGAAAAAAATAACTATATCAGAAAAGTAAAAAGGATGGTGGACCAACACCATCCTTCATTGAAAAAATGATTAACCAAAAGCAGCAACATTGGGGCGTGCTGCTTAATATTAATTTTAACCAACACTAAAATATGATTAAAAATTGCTTATTGCAAATGCGCAATGGATATATTGTGCATTTTAGATTCATTATCCGGATGAAACTAGCCTTAATTATGACTACGTGTGCTGTTATGAATGTTTCGGCAAATGTATTTTCCCAACAAAAAGTCTCCTTGGATGTCCAAAAAACAAAACTGAGCAAGGTACTTAAAATGATCGAAGAGCAAAGTGATTATTACTTTGTCTATAATTCGACGAACGAAAATTTAAATAAAGAAGTGTCAGTCAATGCGAATAATACCAAGGTATTGGATGTATTGGCTAAGCTTTTCAATAAAAGTGGATTGGTTTACTCCGTTTCTAAGGAAGGTCTTGTGGTTGTCAGTCAACAACAGCAGGTAGCTGTCGCAGGTGTCGTCACGGACGATAAGGGCAATCCCTTAGCTGGTGCCACGGTACGTGTTAAGGGAACCGCGGTGGGGCGGGCAACAGATATCAATGGACGTTTTACGATCGATGCCGCAACTGGAAACACCTTAATTATTTCTTTTGCAGGTTACACTTCGCAAGAAGTGGCCGTAACCAAAGAGGGTGATCTGAAAATTGTTTTATTGGAAGACAATCGGATGCTCAATGAGGTTGTTGTGACGGCATTGGGTATGAAGAAAGAGAAACGCTCGTTGGGGTATTCTGTTACGCAGGTTGCCGGTGAATCACTAACCACAGCCCGTGAAAATAATGTGATGAATTCACTCGTAGGAAAGGTGGCCGGATTGGATATCAGTTCTACATCTGGTGGGGCTGGAGCTGCGTCCAATGTGACCATTCGTGGGGTATCAAGTTTGAACCAAACAAATCAGCCATTATACGTAATCAATGGTATCCCCATGGAAAGTAAACCAGTAGGAATTGGAAATGCTAATTCCAAGGGAAACTCAGGAAGCCAATGGGATAATGCACCCGATCTTGGTGATGCGATCGGCAATATCAACCCAGACGATATTGAAAGTATTTCGGTTCTAAAAGGTGCGGCAGCATCAGCATTATATGGCTCAAGAGCGAAAGCTGGTGTTATCCTCATTACGACAAAATCAGGTAAAGGTAATTCGATCGATTTCAATAGTAACCTTGTTGCCGAGCAGATCATTGACAACACCAATTGGCAAACAGTGTATGGTCAGGGGGCGAACGGTGAGAAGCCAACAACCCAAGCAGGAGCGGCCCAAGTGGGCGGATCGAGCTGGGGAGCTAAATTGGACGGTTCTCCCGTAGTCCAATTTGACGGTGTATCAAGACCATATTCATTACAAAAAGGGAATTTAGATAGGTTTTATCGTACGGGTTCAACATGGACAAATACGCTGGCATTAAATAAATCATTTGATGGCGGATCTATCCGTCTGTCGGGAACAGATGTCAATAACAGGTCTGTTGTTCCAAATTCGGGACTGAAAAGACAGTCGTTTAATTTGGTCGGACTTTTTGAACCACTCAAAGGTTTGACGATTGATGCGCGTTACAACATGATTTTGGAGCAGGTCAAAAATCGTCCAATGGTTTCTGACGGTGCAGGAAACGCCAATTACAACGTTATGTTTTTGCCATCGAGCATTAATGTCAATGATTTGAAGCCATGGAAGGATGGCAATGGAAAAGAGATACTCTATAATTCAGGCAATGTGTATGCGACCAACCCTTGGTTTGCTGCAAATGAGTTTATCAATAACACCAATCGTGACCGCTCCATAGCCTCTGTTACGGCTAAATATACGATGGGCAACGGTTTGTTTGTTCAAGGAAGAGCGGGACGGGATGGCTATACTGATCATTATAAAAATGTATTGCCTTCTGGTACGGGTTATTATGAAAATGGTAAAATCGCTGAACAAGAAACCAAATTTGCGGATATTAATACGGATGTTTTGGTTGGTAAGTCATTCACTTTCGGAGATTATACCCTGACGCCTAATCTCGGAGCGAGTTACAGAAATACTAAAATCAGACAAACGACAAATTTGGGTACCGACTTCGCGATATTCGGTGTTTACAATATTTTGAATGCAAAAAATAAATCGGTAGCGTATCTCGAAAGCGAATCGGAGACACAGTCTACTTACGGTACCTTAGAATTTGCTTATAAAGATGTCGCCTATCTGACAGGTAGTTTGCGCTCTGACTGGTTTTCTACGCTAGCAACTCCGGGAGTGGATAATAAATTGAACTCGGTTTATCCAGCAGTTTCGGGATCATTTATCTTTTCAGAATATCTAAAGCCATCGTGGTTGAGTTTTGGAAAGTTGAGGGCAGGTTTTGCTCAGGTAGGGCAGGCAACAGATCCTTATCAAACCTTGCTAACCTATAATTTTAGAAGCGAGGTACTCAACGGTCAACCGTTAGGGGTTATTAACAATGTGAATATCCCGAACTCTTCCTTGAAAGCTTCTACAGCAACAGAGTTGGAAATTGGAACGGAGTTGCGTCTTTTTAATGATCGTGTAAACTTGGATCTAACCTGGTATAACAAGAAGTCGAAAGATGAGATTTCTTTTATCACAACCCCTTCAGCAAGCGGGTACGCCGGTGCCGTACTCAATGCCGGAAAGATGCAAAATAAGGGGTTTGAAGCGTTGATTTCTGCTACTGTTGTTAAAACCGAAGATTTTAAATGGGTATCCTCATTGAATGGTTCTTACAACGACAATAAAGTGATTTCATTGGCTGAAGGAATGGACGAACAGACGGTAGCAACGTCCCGTTCGGGCGTAGGTTACTTAATGAATAAAGTTGGTATGCCTGCTTTTCAGATCATGGCTTTCGATTATAAGTATGATAGCAATGGCGAGATCGTAAAATTGGCTGACGGTTCTCCTGACCGGGGTGAGTTAAAGTCTTATGGTTCAGCTATGAATAAATGGTTTGCAGGTTGGAACAATGAATTTAACTACAAAAGGTTTAATTTCTCTTTCTTGATTGATGGAAAGTGGGGTGGAAAGCTTTTCTCAGGAACAGACTACTACGGTTACATTTTTGGATTGCATCAGGAAACTGTGGCAGATCGTGAAAGCTTGGGTAGAACGGCCTCTACTTATTATACCAATACAGCGAATAATGTATCCAAGATATTTGTAAACAGCGCTGATTTTGTAAAGTTGAGACAGGTCGTTATGGGGTATACTTTCCCTTCCAACTTATTCAATAACAAAGTTAAGTCAATTACGGTAAGTGCTGTAGCGCGCAATCTCTGGACGATCATGAAGAAAACAAATAACATTGATCCAGAATCGAGCTATAATGCAACTTTCCCGGGTTTAGAACTCGGCGGTGTTCCAGCAGTGCGTACTTACGGTGTTAATTTAAGTGTTAAATTCTAATTGCAAACAATCATGAAAAGATATATTAAACCGGTATTTGTTAGTTTAATGGCGGCTACATTATTTATGGAAAGTAGCTGTACCAAAGATTTTGATAAGATAAATACAGATCCAGTTGCTTACGGAAAAGAAAATTGGGATCCAAATTATACATTGAGCTCAGCACAATTGTTTTACACCGGAAGTTTTGATTTTGCATACGATACATGGCGTGGAAATCTGATTTATTCTTCCACAATGATGCAAGGTTTATCGACCGTAGTGAGTTATTGGGCTGGGGACAAATATATGCTGAATGAAAGTTATACCGCGGCTTATTGGGGGACGGGTACAGTAGGGGCCTATATTGAGCAGGTTCGTAATATTGTGGATGTGGTTGAGTTTACAAAAGACAAACCAAAATATGCAAATCTCCACAATGTCGCCCGTATTTGGAAAGCTTTAATTTTCGCACGCTTAACTGATTTGTATGGCGATGTTCCCTATTCGGAGGCGGGACTGGGTTTTTATACCAAAGTTTATAAACCGAAGTATGACAAGCAGCAGGATATCTATACTGATTTGCTGAAGGAACTGGAAGCGGCTACTGCAGCGTTAAAGGATGATGGTGATAAAGTCACTGGGGATGTTATTTATAAAGGTGATATTGCCAAATGGCGTAAATTTGGTAATTCTCTACTGCTTCGCACAGCGATGCGTTTGGTTAAAGTAGACGAAGCTAAAGCGAAAGAGTATGTGCAGAAGGCTGCGGGCAAGACAATGGACAGTAATGCTGACAATGCATTTATTTTACATGATGAGTCTGGATCTCGGGTAACGCAAAATAGAAATAGCCAAGTTTTATTGGGTGATGGTGGTCAAGAGAATTATTATGTCAAATGGTCTAAAACATTTATTGACTATCTAAAAAGCAATAATGATCCGAGGTTACAAAAGGTAGCTGTCACAAAACTGTATTTATCGGAAAAGGATAAAGGACAGAACGGGAGTTTTATCACAGACCCAACCAAGCAAAAGGGGATGCCTAACGGTAAGGATTTGGGCTCAAATGCGCAGTATAACATCAGTAGCGATCCAAGTTACACGACCTTTGCGGAATATTCTTCGCCCAATCCTAATATGATCAAGCGGACTGGCGCGACATTTATTTTGACCTACGGTGAATCCGAATTGCTTTTAGCAGAGGCTGCCCAACGTTGGGGCATCGGTGGTAGTGCAAGCGACCATTATAAAAAAGGGGTGAAGGCAAGCATTACGTATCTGAATCAATATGATGGTTCCTTGGCAATAAGTGATGCAGATGCCGAGACTTACTTGGCAGCAAATCCATTTAATGCTGCTGATGCCTTAAAGCAGATTAATACTCAATACTGGGCACATACCATAACGATGATGGACTTTTATGAAACTTGGAGCAACTGGCGTAGAAGTGGCTATCCAGCGTTAACTCCTGTGAATTATCCAGGCAATGCAACGTCGGGGACTATTCCAAGAAGATTCCCTTATCCTTCTACTGAAGCGGCTATCAATGGCGAAAACTACAGAGCAGCTTCGGCCGCAGTACCTGGCGGAGACAAGTTGTCTGGTCGAGTTTGGTGGGATAAATAATTACAATGGTTTGTTTTTGATTGAGGCTGAACTTTCGTAGTTTGGCCTCTTTAAACCTTTTATAAAATATGATAAACCTAAAAAATCAATTGCTGTTTGCGATCGCGACTTCCTGTCTTGTTTTTTCATGTAAAAATAATACTGAAAAAAAAGAAGTTGATGCGGTAAAATCAACTTCTTTGTCCGGTACCTATAAGCTTATTGAAAGCAAGACAATTAAAGGGAAGGATACGGTGACCGTTTTTACGGATACCAGTAAAACAGAGATGTTTAAAATGTTCAATGATGACCATTTTTCTTTCTTTAACCACGATAAGGAAAAAGGTAAAGGGAAAGAACCGCTATTTGTAGCCGGTGGCGGTACCTATTCTTTTGATGGTGTCAACTATCAAGAAAGACTACAATATTGTTCAATGCGGGATTGGGAAAGCAATAAGTTTGATTTTAAACTTACTTTAAAAGGAGATACCTTGATTCAAACCGGTGAGGAAAATTTACCTGAATTGGGGGTTAAACATACCATTGTGGAAACCTATTTAAAAGTCAAATAATCAATATTCTTATACCTGGAATTTTAACATCCCTCTTAAGTTTATTTTATTAATGCAGGCACTCAAGATTTCTTGAGTGTTTTTTTTGTTTGCTGGGAGGCCCTTTAAAAGGCTTTTATGCGATAATAGCATTATTTTAGAAAAAAAATAAAATTATATTGCAACATTTTCAACAGGGGCCCGACTACATAGTAGAAACATAAGAATTAACAGTATTAATTTTAGAACGTGCAAAATCAGCTTAGCGATAAGGAATTATTAGCGATGTGCCAAACGGGCAACGAGTCTGGCTTTGCGCAGCTCTATCATCGGTATGCAAAAAAGATTTTTAATTCTATTTATCGGGTTTTGTCGAATCAGGAAGAAAGTGAAGATATTTTACAGGAAACCTTTGTTGATTTTTTTGCAAGATCAGATAAATGGCATTTAGTGCTTAGTGTGGAGGCCTGGTTGAGAAGAATGGGGGTGAATAAGGCAATCTCATTATTACGGAAGAATAAGCAATATTTTACGCCGGTGGATGATCTGGAAATTCAGGATGATGGCGAAGACGAATTGCTGGAAAAAGAGTGGCGTGAATGTCGTTTGACAGATTTGGAAAATGTGATCGATCAACTGACCGGTGTACCTAAGATGGTGGTCAATCTTTATCTGTTTGAAAATATGAGCCATGATGAAGTTGCGGAAACATTGGGGATGACAGCAGTTGCTGTACGTAGCCAATACCACCGTGCTAAAAAGAAAATTTACGAACAATTGAAGGAAAGGTATAATTATGCGGGATAATTTAAAAGATTTTGTGAACGCTAATCGGGAGGCATTTGATCAGAGAGAACCTTCGGCTGACTTATGGAATAAAATTAGGCCACAAGTAGTCCCCACTGTTCAGGAAAGAAAGATTAAGCCTTTATGGAAATGGGCAAGTATTGCGGCAGCAGCATTGTTAGTTGGGACAGCAACCTTTATTGCTTTTGACCAACATCATGAATTAGCGGTAGAAAAACCTGTGGCTGCGGTACATCCTATTACTGTTCCGGAAAAAGAAGACAATGCAAAAGCAGTTGATGCTGAGGTGATGGGAATTCATACTGGTAGCCAAGAGGCTTCAGCTCCCGTTAAGGCAATAGCGGGTATCGAAAGCAAAAGAAAACAATTGGCAAAAGTAAGCGTATCCGAAGCTGCTCATCGCGAAAAGGAAGAGAAGATGGATTATGTTCAGATGCTTCAAGATTCCAGTTCTGCGAGTACACGGTTAAGTGCTGTCTTGGCGATGAAAGATGGGGGAAGCTTAGATGGGAATAGTAGGGGAGCTTTAGAAAAGACTGCTGTATCAGATCAAAGCAGTAATGTACGCATGGCTGCAATTGAAACGATATTAAATGGACTTAGTCCGGAAGAACGTCAACAAAAGGTTCAGGACTTTTTTGTGGAGCAAAATGATCCCACTTTACAAATGGAACTGATGCAAATGATGGCCCAACAGGCGGATCCGACGATGAAGGCGACGACAAAGGAAAAGTTAAATGAAATTGTCGAAGATCCCTTTACCCTGAAATTTGTGAAGGAGCAGGCCTATGCAGTATTATTAAATCAATAACGGAATATATTAAGTTGGAAGTCGGATTGTGTATGTTAATCAATGAAAAAGCTTAAAATGCATTATTTGACACATAATAAAGTAAAACTAAAACGAAATGAAAAAGATAAGGATAATGATGATTGGGGTCGCACTGATCTTTGCAAGCGCATTGCAGGCCCAGGTAAATGAAAATGTTGAAGGAGTTGCTGCGCCAAAACCTCCTAATCCTCCTAAAAAGGCTAGAGCGGTGTCAGGAGTTGTTGTCAGTAATAATCATAATTTTACCTACAGTTCTGCTGGATTCGGCCGTTCCAATGGGCCGAAAAGCTGGAAAGAAATTAAAGTGCCCAACTTGGGGAATAAGCTCCTATTAAAATTGGATAATGTTTATATCGAAGGGTATAAGGGAAAAGACGTGCTGATTACGGCCAAAGTGGAGGAAAGTGAAGAAAATGACCGCGCCAAAGGCCTACGTGTGATCAATGGCTCGGGCTTATCGGATAATTCAGGGCTTGGTATGAATATCAAAACAGAAGGTGGGGTGACTGAAATAAGTATGGTAGGGATGCCCTTAGAAGATTCTATTCGTATCAGGATACCGATGGATCTGCCTGTGACGATCAAAGGCGGTCGTGGAGCGATGTTTAATGCTGGGGAAATCGAATTAAAAGATATCCGGGCTGAGGTCGAAGTTGCTAGTACAATGGGGAATGTGAATTTATTGAACGTGACGGGGCCGATCAATGTCAAGGTTGCACAGGGAGATGTAACGGCCAAATTTGTTCAACCTGTTAAAGGACCGATTTCTTTGGTCGCAGCAATGGGGGCCGTAGATGTGGCCTTTCCAAAGAATTTTGGTGCTAATGTGGATGTGAAATCAGCCATGGGGAACATCTATGCAGCAGACGAGTTTCAGTTTGAGAAACAGTCTGAAGAGCCGAAGTCAACGCCAATGGGAAATGCGGTGAAAGGCAAAATGAATGGTGGTGGACAGGATGTTATCTTAAAAACATCCATGGGAGATATTTACATAAGAACACAGAAATAAAAAAAATAGCCTGTTAGAATAACAGGCTATTTTTTTAGTTCCATGCGGACGAGGTATTGATCATTCTCATCTTCATACAAAATTTGGACAACCCAGCCCATTTCGTGCGAAATTTTAATCAACAAATCCTGATCTAAGTAGAGCCATTTGAACAGGTTTCCTTTTTTGCCTTTGTATTCGTATTGATATTGAATTTCCCCAAAATAATGCGCTGGTTTTTTGATGTTATAATCTTTGTACAGATAACTGATATCTGAAGAGTCAAAAATCAGTTGGCCATTTTCAGTCAATAATTCTTTGCTATGCTGTAATAGTTTTCGAAAGCCATCTACGTCGCCAGCAAGGCCTATTCCGTTCATCAAAAGCAAAAGTGTATCGTATTTTTGGCCTTCGAATTTATAGAAATCTTCGCAGATAATATGTTGTACCCCGCGTTGTTGCATAATATGGCAGGCGGTCTGCGAGAGTTCCAGTGCATCTACTTCAAAACCTTTTTCTTGTAGATAAAGGCTATGGCTGCCAACTCCAGCTCCAACATCCAGTACACGTCCATCACATAAGGATAGACCAATAAATTCCAGTTCAGGGAAATCATCAGGTTCACGAAAGAAAATCTCGACCGGCATTTCGTCTCGGTCGCCATAACTCGTGTGGAGTACTAAAGGAAATTTTTCTTCTTGATGTACGAAATAATCATCTAAAGCTTCACCGTATACGTCTCTATGCATTGTCATCATCAATCATTAGTACTTTTTTTGCTATATATATGGAGTCTTCATCTCCCGTATGTTTCATGGGTTCGTCAGATAGTTTGATGACCGGGGTCCATTGATCATCTTCTGGCAAAGCGTCGGTCATCTTAATGACGATATTCATGGGTTTAAGACCGACATCATTGGTGAAATTGGTGCCAACGCCAAAGGAATGCAAGATTTTTCCCTCACAGTAGCTCGCGATTCTTTCGACTTTCTCATAGTCCAGTCCATCCGAGAATATAATTGTTTTGGAGAGGGGATCGATTCCATTCTTCTTATAATGTGCGATGACCTTATCTGTAAATTCAAGTGGATCTCCACTGTCGTGTCGGACTCCATCAAATAATTTGGTTAATTTTTTGTCAAACTGCTGAAAGAAGACTTCCGTCGTATAGGTGTCCGATAGTGCTATTCCGAGGTCACCCCGGTAGACATCAGACCAATGTTCAAGGCCAAGGAGATTCGCCATTTTATATCCGTATTTGGCAGCGTGGAACATAAACCATTCATGGGCATGTGTGCCGATTGGTTTCGTCTCATATTTCATTGCTAAATGTACATTGCTGGTGCCTATAAATGTTTTTTCGCCGTATTGCTTCAGTGTGCGAACGACCAAATCGTGGACTTCATAAGAATGACGTCTGCGCGTGCCAAAATCAGCAATTGTGATATTGAGTTTTTTATATTTTTCGATTTTATCTTTGGCGGTGGCGATCACAGCTGCATCCGAGGCACGTTGTAGACCTTGGGATTCATAAAAAAGTTCACAGATAAGCGACATTAATGGGACTTCCCAAAGAATAGTACGGTACCAATACCCTTCGATAATGACTTCAAGGTCGGGGCCATCCTGAAATATTTTGATTTCCTCGGGATCGTAGCGATAACCTTGAAGAAAATCGAAATAGGTTGGGTCTATATAAGGACATGTCTTGGCAAAGAAAGCCTTTTCTGCTTTTGTTAACTTCAAATTAGCCATCTCATGGACGGCCTCCCTCAGGAGTACATCAAAACCATCGGGAAATTTATGATGTCCCCGATTAATAAAATGATAACGTGCCTTGGCCTTTGGAAACAACTTGACCACGGCATGCTGCATGGTGAATTTGTAAAAGTCATTATCTAATATAGAGGTAAATGAAGCCATCTTTATCGATCTGTTTTTTGTTTGAAGCGGTAAATTTACTAATTAACGTGAAAATGTATGGATTGTTCATGATAAATATAAAAAGACATGCATATAAAAGGCGGGTAAAATTTTTCATTTTACCCGCCAAATGTGAATTATTATTTTATTCGGCTGTCATTATCTTGTTCTAGATCTTTCTGATCCTTGCGAAGAACGTCCAGAGTTACGTTCGCCTGAGCTTTCTGAAGACCTTGATCGAGATACTGAGGATGAATTGTCTGTATTTGATCTACTTCTTGTGTTTTCGTAGCTCCGATTTTGAGTTGGTTGTGCTACAGGTTGCGACACAGGTTGGCTCGAACGTGTTCTGCTGCCATCATAATTTCCATTTCGTTGCGGCGTTGTCGTAGGTTGCGCAACTCTTGGCGGCACAGCCTGATCGGAACCGTTCGCACTAGACCGCGAGCGTGAATTATAATCTGTGTTTCTATTGTAGTCTGTACTTCTGCCGTTGGCTACACCATTATTGTCAACGGAGCGATTTTGCCTGTCCCTAGTGGTAGATGTAGGGTTGTTATTGTTTGAAGCATCCGACTGGCGACTTGATCGCGTTCTAAAATCATAGTTATTCGAATTAGGTTGTGTACCATTCGTATTTCTATTTATAGTACCATTGTCTCCGGTTCGAGTATTATTAATTGAACTACGGCTTGAACCACCGCTGTTGGCATCATTACGAGACCTTACAGAAGCATTTCCACTGTTGTCAATATATAACTCACGATTTCCTGATCTCGAGTC
The DNA here is from genome assembly GCF_002339225.1 of Sphingobacterium sp. UBA2610. Lineage (NCBI taxonomy): Bacteria > Pseudomonadati > Bacteroidota > Sphingobacteriia > Sphingobacteriales > Sphingobacteriaceae > Sphingobacterium > Sphingobacterium sp. UBA2610. The sequence goes on along the minus strand of NZ_DDKA01000033.1, from coordinate 17,548 downwards.
GATGTTATCTCTGTTGGTTATGACACGATTGGTTCGATCTGAAATCTCACTATTGTTATTTCGTGTTCGGGTAGAAGCATCTACGACATTCGTGGGGCGTGCAGAGGATCTTGTATTACGGTCTACATTCGGACGGTACATACTGATTTCATTACTGCGGTTGCTGCTACTGCGTACAGACCCAGGTCTATCGACACTTGCGATTCTATTCACTGTTACGCTTCTTCCTGTCGAACGTTCAATATCGGATCTTCGCGGACCGCCAACATAATAGTTGTTGTTAATTATCGTGGTATTATTGATAATGGTGGTTCTGTTGTAGATATTATTGTAATTTCTTCTATTAACATAATATCTATCCATGTCTCGCCGCATAAAGTGATTGACGCCTACAAATGTCCAAAAATTCATTGGGATATTAACGGATACATTAATATTCATGCCTGGGCCCAGAGGAGCCCAACCGTAGTAGTCATTACTTTGACGCCAATTTACCCATGCTGGTCCCCATTCATAGTCAGGAACCCATCCCCAGCCATAACGGTCATTGTAGTTCCAGCGACCATAGTGGAAAGGGGCCCAACCCCAGTCATAATTGGATACCCAGGTATTTCCATAGTCAGTCATTGTCCAATAACCATTGGTTGCATAAGGCTGGAAGTTCGGACCAACGTCCGGGATCCAAACATAACCATAATTGGGATCATTAACCCATTGTCCATAAGGTGAAAGCTGATCATAGAATAGCTGGAACGAAACTCCATCATTGTTATAATTGTTATAACCATTATTGTTATAACCATTATTATATCCACCCCGTTGGGCCATCGAAGTCGCGCAACTTGAAAAAGAAGCGATACCTATAAAACCAAGTACCCAATATTTTATGTTGCCTAAATTTTTCATGACTGTAATATTTAAAAGTGTGACAAAACTCTATTGTATTGTCTTTGTTATTATGACAGCATAACGTATAAAATGGTTTAATCGGTACACTGGAAATCTGATTTTTTTTATATAAAAGTCAAATTGATGATCTTTTTACATAAACGACAATTTTAGATACATATTTTTTATTTACCTTTACCGCTCGAATTGCTACGTGTTTGTTCAGCATAAGACGTGTTTTATGACACATTAATTTGAAATAGACATCATTTAAATGGCTAAAAAACTTCAGACTTTTTTTCTAGAATTTGCAAACATTCACCGTTTTTTGCTACGGTTTTGGCGTGAATTGGTAACTCCACCCTATGAATTTAAAGAAATTGTCCGCCAGTGCTATGAAATAGGCTACAAATCGTTGCCTTTGATCAGTTTAACGGGGTTTATTGTTGGATTTGTCTTTACAAAACAATCGCGTCCTTCTTTGGAAGAATTCGGGGCGACTTCGATGTTGCCTTCGCTTATTTCGATTGCTATTGTTCGTGCTCTTGCACCGCTGGTGACAGCTTTAATAGCTTCGGGTAAAGTGGGCTCGCAAATCGGTGCGGAACTAAGTTCGATGAATGTCACGGAGCAAATCGATGCCATGGAAGTTTCGGGAACTAATCCATATAAGTATCTTATTGTAAGTAGAATATTAGCTACAACTATTGGGATTCCTGTACTATGTTTTTATGTAGCGGGTATAGGTCTTTTAGGCGGTTACCTAAGTATGATGAGTAAAGACGACTTAAGCTTTTTGAGTTTTTTTACGCAAGTATTTGAGACGATAGCATTTAAGGATTTAGGTGCTATGGTTTTGCGTGCGGTTATATTTGGTTTTACTATTGGAGCTGTAAGTTGTTATTGCGGTTATTTTTCTTCAAAGGGGACTGAAGGTGTGGGTAAGGCAGCCAATGCTGCCGTTGTAGCTTCGATGTTCCTTGTATTTATTGAGGAAATAATTATTGTTCAAGTTTTATCGTTCTTTGGATAGCGAGCTATGGAAAAGATTAAATCAACCATCGACCATTCGAAGCCGGTCATTGAAATTAGGGATGTTAGTAAATCTTTCGGTGATAATCACGTCCTACGTGGTGTCAATCTGGATTTATATAAAGAAGAAAATCTCGTTGTGCTTGGGCGTTCTGGAACAGGGAAATCCGTGTTGATCAAATTGATTTCGGGCTTATTAAGACCGGATGAGGGGACGATCAATGTTTTGGGAGAGTCAGTTCTTGAATTAAATGATCGTGAATTGCGTGAATTACGTTTGAAAATAGGGTTTTCTTTTCAGAATAGCGCACTTTATGACAGTATGACTGTGCGCGAAAATTTGGAATTTCCATTGGTTCGAAATAAACGCAACTTAACTCGTTCGGAGATCAATCAAGCTGTAGAAGAGGTGTTGGATGGAGTAGGGCTTTCGCAAGCGATCAATCAGATGCCTTCAGAGTTGTCTGGTGGACAGCGGAAGCGAATTGGTATTGCGCGTACCCTGATTCTTAGACCTGAAATCATGATGTACGATGAGCCAACAGCAGGGCTCGATCCGATTACTTGTTTGGAGATTAATGGATTGATTAACGAGGTTCAGGAGAGGTATAAAACAGCATCAATTATTATCACGCACGATTTGGCTTGTGCGAAAGAAGTGGGAGACCGGATTGTGATGTTGTTGGATGGTAAGTTTGAAAGACAGGGGTCTTTTGAAGAGATTTTTGATACAGATGACGCACGTGTAAGAGCGTTTTATAATTATAATTTTATTCTATAATATACATGAGTAAGGCAGAAAATAAAAGAGCAATCATTGTCGGTATTTTTGTTTTTTTAGGCGTATTGATTCTTTTAGCGGGTATTTTTATTTTGGGTAGCCAGCAAAAGAAATTTACTAGAAATATCGAAATTACGACTTCATTTCCCGATGTCGCTGGATTGAAAGTGGGGAGTAATGTGTGGTTTTCTGGGGTTAAGGTAGGGATCATTAAGAATATACATTTTAAAAGCGTGCAGGATGTTGAGGTGGTATTGACAATCGAGGAGAAATCTGCTGAATATATTCGTAAAGATGCTGTAACAAAATTGGGCTCGGACGGTTTGATTGGTAACAAGATCGTAGTGATTTCTGGAGGGTCGCAAAATGCGCCAACAGTGGAGACAGGTGATTTCTTGCGTTCGGCGAAGACTGCGGACATGGAAGCAATGATGGAAACATTGCAGGTAAATAATGAAAACTTAGCAAAGATTACGACTGACTTTGTAGAAATATCACGTGGATTGGCGGACGGAAAAGGAATGGTTGGAGCGATGTTGACCGATACTTCTATGGTTAATACATTGCGTGCTACATTATTGTCAATCAGTGCTGCAATGAATAATGCGAATAAAGCATCTGCTAATTTGGTTACCTTGACAAACTCTTTAAATAGCAATAAGGGCTTGATTCATGATTTAACGACTGATACCGCTATATTCTCTAACCTGCGTCAGTCTGCAGCGCAGTTGCAAGGAGTTTCTCAGACAGCAAATGCATTGATAAACAATTTGAATAATGCTTCAAGTCGATTGAATGATAAAGATAATGCGGTGGGTGTGTTATTGAATGACCCGGCATCGGCAAATCAAATTAAATCGGCAATCAATAATTTAAATTCGAGCACATCCAAACTGGACGAGAATATGGAGGCATTGCAGCATAATTTCTTGTTGCGTGGTTTCTTTAAAAAGAAGATGAAGGAGGATGCGAAAAAAGCTGAGTTGCTTAAAGCGGACACTGCAAAGTAAGTTGTGTTAAAAAAGAACATAAGGAAAGGCTGTACGCTTGCGTAGGGCCTTTTTTAATAAATAATAGCGTCATTATGGGATCCAACTCAACAGGTCTTAGCACTGTGTAGTATTTGGATAACCCTTTTATATTTGAAAGAAATGAATCACAGCGAAATAACCGATAAAGACGTCATTTACGAAGACAATCATCTCATCGCTATAAATAAGAAAGCCGGGGATATTGTGCAGGTGGATGAAACAGGAGACCTATCTTTAGAAGATATGGTGAAAGTATATTTGAAAAAGAAATATGATAAGCCAAATGAAGCATTTGTTGGTGTTATTCATCGATTAGATAGACCTGTTAGTGGTATGATTTTGTTCGCCAAAACAAGCAAGGCGCTAGAGCGAATGAATAAATTTTTTCAGGATAGACATGTGAAAAAGACCTATTTGGCAATCGTTAGACAGCGTCCGCGAAAAACTGAGGGGAAACTTATCAATTGGTTGGTTCGGAATAGACAAACAAGGGTAACAAAGGCCTTTCCACGCGAGGTGAAAGGCGGAAGTTATGCCGAGCTGGATTATACATTGGTGGGTGAGTTGAATGGATTCTATTTGCTGCGCGTAGAGCCTTTAACAGGTCGTACACATCAGATTCGTGCGCAACTTGCAGCGATGGGATGTCCTATTGTTGGTGATAATAAGTATGGATATCCAAGAGGCAGTTCTTTGGGCAGTATTTGTTTACATTCTCGTTCATTGACCTTTACGCATCCAATAAAAAAGGATAAGATGGAATTGATCGCTTCTTTGCCGAAAGATGGCTTTTGGGATAAATTTGAATCTTTGGCACGCTAATCGTTAAAATTTCAGTACCTTTGTGCTATGAAATGGTTTAAATATTTACTCCTAATATTTACCTTAAGCTGCTCGGCTGTGTCTGTTTCGTACGGACAGTGTGCGATGTGTACATTGAACGCTGAGAATTCTACGAAGGAAGGAAATATGCAAGGAAGAGGTCTGAATGACGGTATTTTGTTTCTATTGGTAATACCTTATCTAGCCGCGGCGGGCCTTGGTTATTTATGGTATAAAAAATACCGCAAGAAGAACCCCGTAACAAAGAAATTTTTAAACGAAATAAAATAGATTCTTAATGCCCACATCCAAATTCCATGCAATGATACATTCCAAATGTCCGAAGTGTCATATTGGTAATGTATTTGTAGGAAAGGTATACAGTTTACATAAGCAGCATATGAATGATACTTGCCCTTATTGTGGTGTCAAGTACGAGGTTGAGCCGGGGTATTTCTATGCTGCCATGTATGTGAGTTATGCTTTGTCTGTCGCTGAGATTGTTACTGTATCTGTTGCTATCGCAATTTTGACAGGAAGCGAGTCTCCTTGGTCTTATCTGATTGGTCTAGCTGTAACCATTTTGGTCTTCGCACCTTTTAATTTTAGATATGCCCGTTTGATTTTACTTCATTTTTTAACGCCAAAAATCAGTTATGATCCGCGCTATCAATTGGCGGCAGAGATAGGTGAAAAGAATAATAAGAACCTTGAAGAAGATGGTAACGATATTAATGAAATAAAAAAATAAAAGAGCTCCACAGAGCTCTTTTATTTTTTTAGATACTTCATGGTACTGTCGAAAAGGAACACCTTGTCTTTATATACTTCCGAAATGAGTTGTTGTAATGGAATTAGATGCACTTGCTGAAAATCTGCTATATGGTCTTCTGTAGGGAGTATAACTTGAATGCAGTAGGTCATACCTTCATGCGGCGACTGGAGCATTTCCAGAAAATGCACTTGAAATTTTTGGGATTGCACGATATTATCCTGAATCCATGAAACGACCTCTTGATGGATTGTTTCTTCTGCTATAACGGAGACATTGTATAAAAACATATGCAAAAATACGCTATTTTTCTGCGATAAAAAAGATTCTAAAGGACAGAACCGAGATAAGTTTGAATATTACATTTAATTACTATATCTTGTAAAAATAAGGTTGCATTTCATGCAATTCCGTATTTAATTGCAATATTTGGAATAAATGATAAGGATGTATTTGGGATTATGAGGATGAAATTTTGGATAGGTTTGTTTTTTTCTGCCATGATCATGTTGGGGTGTCAACGATATAGTGTTGATCTTATTCCAATAAATCAATTTTTTTCTACACCTGAAAAATCAAATTTTAAGATTTCTCCAAATGGTCGATTTATCGCTTACATTGGCTTAGATAATCATTGCAAAAATATCTATTTAATAGATTTGATCAATAAGGATAGTTCCAAACAGCTTACTTATCAAAATGATATTAATGTAAAATCCTTCGCTTGGAACAATGATTCAAAAATTTCCTTTTTGACGGAACAATCTTCGCAGGACAGTTTACGTTTATATGCTGTGGACATCAACACAGAAAAGATTTGGCCATTGATTAAACCGGTACGAGGTCGGTTTCGATGGATTCATGCTATGGCGACCGGAGGTGATAGTTTTATAGCGGGAATCAACGATAGAGACTCTTCTTTTTTTGACCTTTATCGTATCTATTTAGACGGGAGGCCTCGGGAATTGGTTTTACAGAATCCGGGAAATATGAGCTCCTGGGTTGTATCTAATGATGGGCAGGTACGATTGGCAGTGGCCAACGATTCTGTACAGCAATCTGTGCTCTATAGAAGTTCAGAAAAAGAACCATTTAAAGAGATTATACGATGTGATGTTGAAAGTAGTTTTACTCCACTGGGTTATAAGGATAGTTCAAATGCCATCATTTATGCTTTATCCAATATAGACCGGGATAAACTGGCCTTGGTAAGTTATGATTTAGTAAACCAAAAAGAGCTGGGCGAGCTATATAGTCATAAAGATGTTGACGTGAGCCCTGGGGGGTATTTCACTGAACAGAATAAGCTGTTATTTGTCAATTATAGCACATCAAGACAGAACAGACATTTTTTTGATGAGGCTACCAAAAAGAAATATAATCAATTGTCGAAGCAGATTGATGGCTTTGAGTTTCAGGTATTGAATACTGATATTTCGGGGAACAAGGTCATTATCAAAACCTATACGGACGTAAACCCGGGCGGGATTTATTTCTATGATTTTTCGACTCAAAAATTAACGAAGCTAACAGATAATAATTCCGATCTAAAAGACAAAGAACTTTCTCCAAATGAGTATATCACTTATACGGCGAGAGATGGCATTCAGATTTCGGGTTATTTAACTTATCCCATTCATTCCAATCGCAAAAATCTGCCTATGGTTGTATTGCCCCATGATGGACCTAACGGACGGGAGGTTTGGGGATTCGATAACGAAGCGCAGTTTTTGGCGAACAGGGGTTATTTGGTTTTTCAGATGAACTATAGGGGATCGACCGGTTTCGGTAAGAAGTTTTGGACTGCGGGATTTAAGGAATGGGGCGGGAAGATTCAGGATGATATTACTGATGGAGTAAAATGGTTGATTAAAGAAGGAATTGCTGATCGGGAACGTGTCGCTATTGTAGGGAAAGGTTTCGGAGGCTATTCGGCGCTACACGCTGCTTGTTTTAATTCTGATCTTTATAAATGTGCCGTGTCTTATTCCGGCTATACCAATCTGTTCACTTACTTTAGAGATATACCGCCATATTTTAAATCGTATGTGCAGAAAATGTATCAAGTAGTTGGGAATCCGATTCGGGAGGCTGAGCTATTTAAAAATATTTCACCTGTATTTCATTCGGATAAAGTAAAGATACCGGTGCTATTGGTACAGGGAGGAAAGGATCGGTTTAGTTCGGTAACAGATGCAAATCAATTTGTACAGAAATTAAAGAATAATAATATTCCCGTACAATACATCCTAAAAGAGGACGAGGATAGAACTTTTAAACGGGACGAGAATGTCTTTGGTTACTATAATGAGTTGGAGCGATTTTTGGCGAAATATCTTGTAGACTAAGGGCGGGAGATTATGAAAGCAGAGAAATATAGCTATCGAAAAAATTACGGATTATTGTTGATGTTTTTCATCGTGATTAGTGGTCTTTATATATTTGCCCTTTTTCTTTCGCGTAATTATACAGAATCGCATATTAAGAACGAATTTACCAATCGGAAATCGGAGATATTTGATCAAACCTTAGTCCCTTTCAATGATTTTTTTCAGAATAGAATTCCTGAAGTATCTTTTTATCAAGGTTTTTTGGATTCAGTCCAGGCGGGAAAATATGCATATAGTATATTAAGTTCCTACCCATTCGTTAGAGAAATTGGTTTTTTTGATTTACAATTTAATAATGATCATAACTTGAACTATGGTTTTATTGTTAATAACCTTAGAATTCAACCGAAAACCATTACTTTTTTTACCGTTTCCAGGTCTGGCCTGAATAAAAATACGATTCGGGATCGTGGGCAGATGGGCTTGCATTCCGAAGAGATTAATAATATTGGTGTGAAGCTGGCAACTTATATCGATAAATTGCAACCGAATGCCAAGCTTTCTGATAAGGATATTCTGAAGGTTTTTTATACCATAAGACCTGGACAGATTACCTATCTGAATATTCCAAGGGTCAACGACTTAATAGTCTATAAGTCTATTATGGAAGGTAATTTGGATCATACTGTCGGATATGAACAGGATATGTTCAATTTTCAGATTGATCCAATGTATCTGGAAGTAAAAAATAGTTATTCAAATCTTTATGAGAAAGTAGAAATAGTGCCACTGGTTGGTGCTCCGATCACGCCGGAAAATGACGAGATTTCAACGGAGATGCCGTTACCTGGAGCCTTAGCAGACTACAAACTTCTTTTTAGGTCGAGTAAAAGTTTTCTGTCAAAAGAGATAAATCGCAGTTTTTGGCCGGTATTGGGAGGGGTATCCCTGATTTATATTATTTTGATTGCAATATTATATTTAATTTATAGAAATTTAGAAATTAACGGAAGACTTTTTAAATTGCAGTACGATTTCATCAATAATCTTACCCACGAGTTTAAGACGCCTGTGAGTGTTATTAAAATTGCTGGAAATAATATTAAGAGTGCGCAGGTACTCTCTGATGAAGAGCGGAAAATGTATGGAAATATATTAGATCAGGAGGCAGACCGATTAAATAACTTGATGAATAAGCTGTTGTCTTTTAGTCAGATCGAAAATAAAACCATAAAATTAAATAAAGAAGAAGTTGATTTGGAGGAATTTACCGAAAATCTAGTAGCTTCGTCAAGAATAAAATATGCGGATTTCAAGATTAGCACAAAAATTGATGTAAGGACATCAATGCTTGCAGATCCGGTACTGTTAAGTAGTGTGTTTCAAAATATGATCGATAATGCCTATAAATATTCGAAAGCGGGGCATAAAATCTTAGATATTGCGATACAACAAAACAAGAAGAATTTTGTTATCACTTTTAAGGATGAAGGAATAGGTATTGAGAAGGCAGAGTTTAACAACATCTTCAAAAAGTTTTATAGAATAAAAAGTCAATATAATCAGCAAGGAAGTATCGGTTTGGGCTTGGCTTTCTGTAAAGAGATTACCGAATTTATAGGCGGTGATATTACAGTAAAAAGTCAATTGGGACAGGGGACCACCTTTACCTTGGTATTTCCGGTTTAAAAAATAAATTTAAATATGAATAAAGACATCACTGTTGCTGTTATTGAAGATGATGAGAACTTACGGTTCTTGGTAAAACATCGATTGGAATCCGAAGGCTATCAGGTCATTCAGAGTGGAAATGGGAATGAAGCGGAAAGTTTGATCTTGGAAAAGAGACCCGATGTGGTTTTGTTGGATTGGATGCTTCCAGGAAAAGAAGGCAACGAAATCTGTGAAGATGTCCGTAAAGCCGGGTTTGAGAATATCATTATCATGATGACAGCGAAGTCTCAAGATGTGGACAAAATTGAAGCCTATAGCTTTGGTGTGACTGATTACATTAGTAAGCCATTCAATATGGATGTGCTTATTGCTATGATCGATAATAAGGTGAAATTTTTCTTACCTAAGAACAGTCCCGAAGTATATAAATTTGGGCAAACGGAACATCATCCGAATATTCATTCCTTAATACGTGACGGAAGGAAAGTTGAGTTGACCATTTTGGAAAACCGAATTTTGCTTCATTTTTTACAAAACTTAGGCCGGGAGATTACACGCGAGGAGTTAATGGAGGTTGTCTGGGGTTATAGCTCCAATGTCAACACACGTACTTTGGATATGCATGTGGTTCGTTTAAGGAAAAAGATCGAAACAAATCCAGATAAGCCACATTATCTACAAACAGTTCGGGGGCTGGGGTATAAATTTGTTGATGAGGAAGAGATTTAATTTTATTTAACGGGTAAGAATTTGTTTTGTTGAAAACAATTATTATCTTCGTATAGATTCAAAGCAAGACCATGTTTCCTGACGAGGGAAATATGGTCTTGTTTCTTTTTTAAAAAGTAGAAAATAAGAAAAAAGATAAAATTATGGCAGAAGTAACTTATTTTACGGAAGAAGGATTGCGTAAGCTTAAAGAAGAATTGGCTTATCTGAAGACGGAAGGAAGGTCTAAAATTGCCAATGCTATTGCAGAGGCTAGAGACAAAGGAGATTTGTCAGAAAATGCAGAGTATGATGCAGCTAAAGAAGCTCAGGGGCTTCACGAAGCTAAAATTGCCAATTTGGAGAATACATTGGCGACTGCACGTTTAATTGATGAGTCCAAATTGGATACATCTAAAGTTTTGGCCTTATCGATTGTTAAGATCAAGAACAAAAAGAATGGTGCTGAAATGACTTATCAATTGGTGGCGGAGTCAGAAGCAGATTTGAAGTCGGGCAAGATTTCAGTTAAATCTCCTATTGCCCAGGGTTTGTTGGGAAAATCGAAAGGTGATACAGCTGTTATTGAAGTGCCTGCCGGTAAAATTGAATTCGAAATCGTAGAGATTTCAAGATAATATATGTCGGTTATGTGCGGTATGCCATAACCGCGCATCCACAAATTAACTTTATATTAAGAAGGTCGTGATATAGTAATCGCGACCTTTTTTGTTTATATTTGTTGACAGTAGAAAAACAGGGTGTGATAAAATCTACAGTTAAATTTTTAATTGTTAACATACCGAAGGCTTTGCATTTTAAAGTCTGTTGTTTGCTAATCACTGTTTAAAAGATTTATTCCAAGATTAGAATAATATGTCGACAATTTTTTCAAAAATCGTTGCTGGGGAGATTCCAGCTTACAAAGTTGCAGAAAGTAATGATTTTCTGGCTTTTTTGGATATCAGCCCATTGGCTAAGGGACACGTTCTGGTGATCCCTAAGAAAGAAACAGATTATATTTTTGATATAGCGGATGATGAATATATGGCACTTTGGGTATTTGCTAAAATTGTTGCTCAAGGTATTAAAAAAGTGATTCCTTGTGTAAAAGTCGGAGTAGCAGTAGTTGGCTTGGAGGTAGCTCATGCACATATACATCTGGTACCTATTAATAAAATTAGTGATTTAAATTTTGCTGGACCTAAATTGAGCTTGTCTAATGATGAACTTCATGAAATTGCGACTACTATTCGCGAGTCTATTGTCGGTATAACTGCTCAAAATCAATAACTAGAAAAGATTATATTACACTTGATTTACGTTCGTTTTTTAGAAGAATGCTATATTTGTACTTTGCTGTTTAAAATTTGTACAAGAATAAGCGTAGGATTTGTTCTAAAAAAGAAACGCAATATTGATTTTTACTAAAGATTATGCATGAACTTTTGTTGTCATTTCAACAATTATTAAATCCGGAAGAGTTATTGAGCTCTGGTGGATTTTATCTGGTTATCTTAATTGTATTTGCTGAGACAGGTCTATTTTTTGGATTTTTTCTACCTGGTGATTATTTATTATTTCTTGCAGGATTATTTTGTGCACTAAATAAAATTGACGTTAATATATACACGCTTTGTCTAGGCTTATTTGTCGCGGGAGTATTAGGGAATTTTACAGGGTATTGGTTTGGTTATCGAGCCGGACCAATGTTATTTAAGCGAAAAGATAGCTTCATCTTTAAGCGAAAATATGTGGTCATGGCGGAAGAGTTTTACCATAAATATGGTGGAACAGCTTTAATTATAGGAAGATTTGTTCCAATAGTTCGTACTTTTGCACCTATCTTTGCCGGTGTTGTAAAATTAGATTTTAAGAAATTCGTTCTGTACAATGTTGCCGGGGCTGCTATTTGGGTACTTGTGTTGACCCTGTCTGGATATTTCCTCGGTATAGAGTTCCCTTGGATTTTACATTATGTAGAATATGTTGTCGTTGGTATGATTGTGATCGCATTTTTGCCAATTGCAATAACGTTACTAAAAAAGCGTATAAAAGATAAAAGAAACAAACAAAATATACAGTAAATTAAAAAATGAGTAAACAAAACCCTTGGCACATGGTTTCTCCAGGTGAGAATGTTCCAAATGCCGTAAATGCTATCATTGAGATTACAAACGGATCCAAAGGAAAGTATGAATTAGACAAAGAAACTGGTTTGTTGCTTTTGGACAGAGTAATGAGTTCATCTGTCGTTTATCCTGCTAATTATGGTTTTATACCACAAACTTATTGCGATGACAAAGATCCTTTGGATATTTTGGTTATTTGCTCAGTGGATATTTTACCTTTGACATTGGTTGAAGCACAGGTTATTGGTGTGATGAATATGGTTGATGGTGGAGAACAAGATGATAAGATTATTGCGGTCGCCAAAAATGATCCTGTTTTTAATTACATTAAAGATATTGATCAATTGCCTCCGCATACGATGAAGGAGATTGTACAATTCTTTGAGAGTTATAAAGCACTCGAAAAGAAACATGTCATTGTTGAGGGTGTAAAGGGACGTGAAGAAGCGCAAAGAATCTTGATCGAGGCTATCGAGTTGTACAAAAAAGAATTTGTTAACAAATAACCCCAAGCATGGCGCTCGATATATTTTGGACATTGTTTTTAGTATTGGCTAACGGCTTTTTTGTCGCGGCAGAGTTTGCTATTGTCAAGGTCCGAGTCTCCCAAATTGAAGTTCAGGCAAAAACAGGTAGCAAAGTTGCTACAATAGCCAAAAGTATAACGGAGCATTTGGATGGTTATTTGGCCGCTACACAATTGGGTATTACACTTTCTTCACTCGCCTTAGGCTGGGTAGGAGAGGCTGTAATGACCCAAATTGTGCAGGGGTTTCTTGGTTTTTTCGGTGTTGAATTGACAGGTACAATCGCGACGAATGCAGGACATATATTGGCTTTTACAATTATTACTGTGTTACACATTGTATTTGGAGAGCTCGCTCCTAAATCAATTGCGATTCAAAAACCTGTTGCAACAACCATGAAAATTGCGGTTCCACTGCAATTTTTCTACTTTATCTTTAGACCATTTATTTGGATTTTAAATGGTTTCGCTAATTTTCTACTGAAAATTTTGGGATTTGAAGTCACTAAAGGTGAATCTGCGCACTCTTCTGAGGAGTTACAGTACCTGTTGGATAAAGGTAAAGAGTCTGGTGCTTTGGATATTTCCGAGCACGAATTGATTAAAAATGTATTTGATTTTAACGAACGTATCGTTAAGAATATTATGGTACCCCGTACCAAAATTGTCGCTGTTGAAGTTAGCGCTGATGCCTCTGAGCTGATTGAAACAATGACTGAAGAGGGGTATTCCCGTCTCCCAATTTATGAAGATAACATTGATCAAATCGTTGGTATTGTACATACAAAGGATATTCTTCCCCTCTTAGCTAAAGGAAAGGAAGTTGTCATGAAAAATATCATGCGCAAGCCCTATTTCATTCCTGAAACGAAGAAGATTAATGATCTCATGGCTGAATTTCAGCAAAAGCGTCTACAGTTGGCGATTGTACTGGATGAATTTGGTGGGACAGCAGGTATGGTTACCCTGGAGGATATTGTTGAGGAGCTGGTCGGTGAGATTCAGGACGAATATGATGAGGAAACTCCAGTTGTTGAACGAATTTCTGAAACGGAATATATGGTCGATGCTGGAGCTAGTATTCATGATGTGAATGAGTTTCTCCCTATAGAATTGCCAGAGAGTCAAGATTACGATACCATGTCGGGTTTGGTGAGTGAGATTTTTGATAAAATTCCCGAAGTAGGTGAGCGGAAAGAAGAATATGGCTACGTATTCACTATTATCCGGAAAGCCCAACAGAATATTGAGTTTGTCAAATTGGAATTGGTCGAATCGGCCGATGATGATACAGAAGAATAACCTAATAACGCTAATAAATGCAGTTATTTTTTACACCGGATTTAAATCCTTCGTTAGAAAATTTTATCCTTAGTGAGGAAGAAAGTAAACATGCAATTCGCGTGCTTCGTATGAATACCGGCGATCATTTACATCTCATCGATGGTCGTGGTGGTTTATACGAAGCTCAAATTATTGACCCTCATCCCAAACGTACCGTTCTTACTATTTTAAATGTCAAGGAATACTTTCAGCAGCCGAGGTATCATCTACATATCGCTGTTGCTCCAACGAAGAATATTGATCGTATAGAATGGTTTTTAGAGAAGGCAACTGAGGTTGGCATTCAGGAAATAACTCCAGTTATCTGTGAGCATTCTGAGCGAAAAGAGGTAAAATTAGATCGTCTGAACAAGGTGGTTGTTGCAGCCATGAAACAATCATTGAAAGCCTATCTTCCCAAACTTAATCCAGCTGTATCGTTTAAACAATTTTTGAGAGATATTCCAACAGAAGGCGTTCAAAAAGCAATTGCACACTGTGTTGATGCTGAAAAAAAGTATTTAAACCAGGTTTTGGAGCCTTCGCAACATTATATTATCCTCATTGGTCCAGAAGGAGATTTCTCTGAGGAGGAAATTGATTTGGCACTACAAATGGGATTTCATCCAATTTCTTTGGGAGAAGCGCGCTTAAGGACCGAAACGGCCGCTTTAGCCGCATGTATGGAAGTTTCGCTGCTGAATAGATAAAATAAGCCGCTGCGTTGGTTTGGCAAATTGGCTCTGAAGAATAATTTGCAAAGCCAATTTGGTCGTTCAAATGGACGCTAGTTTATTTTATAGGTTCCGCATCTACAATCTGGATCTCAGCATTTCCCTTAAGTGGATCTTTGGTAAATATCATTTTCCCTTTTAATTTAATTGGATCTTCGGAAAATTTTATCGCGCTACCTTTTAACGTTACTTCAACCATGGGTGGAATTCCATTCGATCCACAGAATTGGCACTGCATCACGGGTAATACAGACATCATAAAGTTTTTATGGTTACGACCACTATGAAGAGGAACCATGTAGCCCGGTAATTCAACTATTTTATTTTCTAGGGCTTTAAGTTCTTTTGGATAGAATGGAGTATATACTTTCTTTGCCCCATTATAGGTTACTTTATAAGCCATCTTATCAATCGCTTCCCATGTTTTGTTCATCATAGGCGTATGGTCAGGAACATCCGGATTACTGCCTATTTGAGCCTGTGATTGTATTGTACAAAATATTATAAATAGTAATACTGTCAGCGTTTTTTTCATGTGTTATGCTATTGTTTTGTATCAAGAAGCTGTTCTTCTATATTTTACGTTATCCTACCTATAGGTCAAACTGCTCTTCTTATTGCGATCTTTTTTGTAGTGTATTGATCTTAGTTAAACTTATTTACTTGATAGCGTTCCAGAAATACTTGTCCTGTAAGCTTTGATTGCTGGAATGATTGCTGCGAAGATACCGATTATACAAGCAGCAAACAAAAATACCAATTCTTTGGGATGGAGTTTAAAGGCCTCAATAAAATCAGCGCTTTGACTCGCTTGATTACTGATATAGTAGAGTGCCAAATGTGCCATTATAAGTCCAATTAATCCACCAATAATAGTAATTGTAAGTCCTTCAAGGAGCACAATAGCAAAGAGTTTTCCTTTGGAGGCTCCGAGCGTACGCATGATGGCAAGATCGTATTTACGTTGCTTTAATGCATTATATAGGTTAATAAAGACACTTAAACCTGCAATAAACATAATTACATAAGCTAGTATAGATAAAGAATCTATCCCTACACCTAATAAAGAGAATAGACGTGTACTTTCCATCGCAGGGGATGCGGCCTGCATATCGGTTTGTTGATCGATCAATTTTGGTAAAATTCCGATCGCCGCAGGAGATTGATATTTGAGTAGGATGGCGGTTATTTCCAGTCCATTTTGCTTGACCATATCGGCCCCTATGGACTTCACAAACATACCTTCCTCTGTGTGTTCAGGATGGTCTTCCTGTTCGTGATGTCCTTTTTCATTCATTTCGACGGGAGAAGATGAATTTTCTGCTATATCTTCGCCGTGGTGGTGTAAGTGCGCGTTGACGGTTTCTTCCCGGTCTTCCTGACGTTCGCGCTGCTCTTTCTCTGCTGCTGTTTCATGATGCTCATGCTGATGTGCAATGCCATGTACATCCCAAACACTTTCCAAGTTTGTCAGTATTAAGTTGTCGGTAACGTTATTATTGTGTTTTAAAATACCGACAACGGTAAAAGGATGATCATCATGATGGTGCCCATCTTTGCTCAGGCCATGTGAACTATGGATCTTATCGCCAATTTTTAGCTGTTGTTTTTTGGCAACTTGATCACCAATGACTATTTCAAAATTATTTTGCCAAATACGCCCCTCGGCTACAGCGGTTTCATAAATAGCTAAGAAAGATGAATCAGTTCCAACAATGCGGTGACCTTTAAAATTGTCGCCTAAAGATAAGGGGACAGCAAGCCGAACAAGTGGATTTTGGCGTAGTGGCTCCAGTTCGCCTAGTAGGATATTACCGGTTGGATTGTCGATATGATAAACACTGGACAAGATTAACTGAAGTGGGCTTCCCTTGGCTCCGACGACCAAATCAATATTTTTACTGTTATTGTCAAGCTGCTTTTCAAAAGTTTCTCCGGTAATTGAAAGCACGGCAAGGATGGAAATTCCAAACGCCGTTAACAGCATGCTGAGAAAGACCGAGCCAAACTGCCTACTTAAATTTTTCCAAACCAATTGTATCGTGTTCATAACAAATTTTAAAAACTAAAGGTGACGCGTAAATAAAGTAAAACAATTATTTTAAAAGGTACATTTTGGAGAACTGATCTTTTATTCTCTTGTCGTGTGTTGTTATCAGTAAAGTTGATCCTGCAGTGTCAGCTATCGATAGGAGAAGTTCTAATACCCTGTAGGTATTATTATCGTCCAAAGCGGCAGTAGGTTCGTCAGCAATTAATAAGGCTGGTTTATTGATGACGCTACGTGCAATAGCGGCGCGTTGTAACTGGCCGCGACTCAATTCGTTCGGATAGGCAGCACTTTTTTCATCTAATTGTAGTTGTTTAAGTATAAGATGAATTGCACTGATGTCTATTTTTTTCCCTGCTAAAGACTGCGCCAACTTGATGTTTTCCAAAAGTGTTAGATTTCTCAGCAGGTGTGCCTCTTGGAATATAAACCCGATATATTGGGCACGAAACTCATCCAATTTGCTGTTTGATAACAATGCTAGATCTTGGCTATTGATCTTGACCTGACCTGTTTCTGGCCGAGCCAAGCCCCCCAAAATATTCAGCAGTGTTGTTTTTCCAGAACCTGAATCCCCCAATAACAGCGTATGCTGGCCTTTCTCGATATAGATATCTGGAAATTCAATTAGCCTTGAATTGGGATACTGAAATGATAACTTTGTTGTCGATACGATTGGAGTGCTCATGCGGATCAGAAATTGAAAATATATTCAAACTTAGATAAATTGCTTTTTATATGCAAT
>NZ_DDKA01000029.1:0-12199 GCF_002339225.1 Sphingobacterium sp. UBA2610 | reverse complement strand
GCTCAAACTTTGGATGCATATATCTGTAAAAGCGAACATTATGTGGTCGTCAGAGAAAAAAGAAGTTGCCGAGGTATTTTCCAGGCTCGTCAAAACGAGGGAAGGCACCTTACTTTCTGCGCATAGTCTGATCCGGATGGACAAAAGCGCCGAGTTTCATACAGCGCTCCGTATCCGCAAGGTATTGAATACGATGCTTGACGAACTGAATAGACAGTTTCCTGACTTAAATAAATAAAACATAAAAATTTAAAAAACAGGGGGTATTCCACCGCTACACCTACTAAACGTGTTCATTCTACCCATCAAAAACAGTCCTAATTATGCGATAACCGACTGTTTCCCCAAGAATTTTCTCCCCAGCTTTTTGCCGCATAATACATCTTCATTACATCCCACAATTCATTTAGATCGAATAGAAGCAGGTCCACTTTCTACATTAACCATTTCGCTACACCTGCGCCGGCCTATTTTCCGTACTACCTTTGTTTTACAGCGTACGAGAAAGTAGAAGCTGACGCTCAGGCAGGCCGCTGTATCCAATTGTATGGGCAGGTATGGCGCCCTGTTTTTGAAACGACGAAAAATAGTAAAACAGCGATAGGCAATAATAAATACTATCATCTAAATAATTAAAGTTATGGACAGGAATAAAAAAAGCAACATGATATACAAGATCATCCGGGCAGCAATGATACTTTTTTGGGTATGTGTGGGGATGGAGAAACTCTGGCAGCTTGGGGCATTCAAGATTGCCCTGGAGCAGCAGCCAGTGATCAGTTCTCTGGCTCCGGTGCTCTACTGGCTGCTTCCGCTTATGGAAATCGGTATTGGCGTATTGCTGGCGATGCCATCAGCGAGGTTGCGCGCCCTGGGATGGAAAGTTTCGACCATACTTATTATAGCTTTTAGTATCTATATCGGTCTGGGGGTATTGAATGTATATGAAAAGAAACCCTGTATGTGTACCAGCTTTTTGAGCAATATTTCCTGGACAGCACATTTGATCTTTAATCTCATTATTCTTGGCTTATCGATAACTGGATGGTTATTGCATCGTACTGTCGTCAGATCTGGTGAACGGACACTGACAGAGAAAATAAACGTCGCATTATTCCTGATAGGTTTTATGACAATAGGAGCCATTACATACGGACGCACACACTTTAAGCGGACAAATGATAGCTGGTATAGACCGAACGGCATTTACGATTATAGGGAGCCCAATACTGCCGGTGGCCCCTCAAAAGGCTTATTGGCATCCACATACGATCGGTACACAGAACCGTACCGACAATTATTTACCAAATGTTTGCAGGCTAGCAGCTTTACTAATCAATTACTGGCTTGCAGTACAGAAAGGAGGGTAGCGTTATGCTAACCAAATTTTTAAACAATTATGGCTACATGATATTAGGAGGAGCCATGATTATCGGATTCTCAGCATTTAAAGGTGCTGAGGCTTATACAGGAAAAAGTTTAGCTCCTGTAACTGTTTATTTCAACGGAGATCCATTGAATGCATCTCAGGTTGCTGATGAGTCGCGCTGGACAACTACGCCTAATGGGCATAGTTGTAATACCACCGACAACAAAGCCTGTTCGCTTCCAGTTGACAATACGGACTTGAGCGGATCGGCCTTAAATCCAGCAAAAATTTCAATGGATGCTATCCCCGGTGCAGCTGGCGCTGCTTCAGGTTATATTCCGCAACGAACCGGAGGATCGAGTTCGACTCCCTTCAATCCCGTAAACCGAAATTAAACAGTTCCTCAAAACATCAAAGCCTCCCTATATGGGAGGCTTTGGTTGTTCTATTCAAAGTGGGTTTTGTTCCATTCCTGTCAAGCGAATGATATCATCCGGCAATGGCAAAGCATACCGGTTTGCATTAGGCTCCAACCGATACTCCTTTCCAGCCAAAAACCGTCTTTGTACAATATTCGCCCCTTCAAGATTCAGGCGTTTGATGTCCATCCACCTAAGGCCCCTAAAGATCAACTCTTTTCGTCGTTCTGTTAATATCAGGCTGAGTACATCTGCTGCGACAGTCAACTGATAAGGCTTAAAAGTTCCGTTTTTATAGCGTGTAGCTAAAAGCTTGTTGAGATCCGCCTGTCCTTCCACTAGCTTGCCCGCCCGTGCAAGGCATTCCGCCCGAATGAGATAGACTTCATCTACTGCAATCCCGCCAAATGGCGATACCGTTTCCCAAGCGCTGGAAGCCACGGCATAATTCCCTTTAAATGCTTGATACCCATTAACACCGGATTTAAAGTAAACCTGCTTCCTGAGATCATTCGCATCAAACGAGTCATACAATGATGTATCCATCTGAGCTATACGGATCAAGGGGGTACCATTGGACGTCTGTTCATAATAACCTACGATTTCCTTATTGTACCGAGAAAAAGGATTTGTACCTGTCAGATCGACCTCAGCACGATCATTAAAGTCCATCAGATCATTTTTGATCTGGAGCATTTTATCTGCATAATGATAGGCCGAATCATATTTTGCCATCGATAGGTAAGCCCGGGCTAGTAAACCATAAGCAGTCGCTTTTGAGGGACGCATCACATGTGCACTCTTCTGTGGCAATAGATCCGAGGCGCCGCGTAGATCATTCTGTAAGGCCTCATAGCAGGCCAATACCGAAGAGCGTTTTGACTTTTCGTTCATATCCGAGGAACCCCGCAACACGATCCCCAAATCTGACGCAGCTGTTGTACTGTGGAAAGCCTTAGCATAATTCCACAGTAAGGATAGGTACTGATTGGATTTTGCAAAGAGGGCGGTCCCCTTGATCCGATCATAGTCCGCCGCGTTAGCAGCTGTCCGCTCGATTTTGGCCAAACGCTCCAAAACTAAGTTGGAGATATACACAGGCGCATAGCCTGCCGACCAATCATTGCTAAAGTTATACAGATTATTCCGCCAGGTATAATTTAATCGGTCCATATCCGTCTGCATATCCAGTACCGACTGCTCCAAAAAATAATCATCTGCTGAGATCTCCCCCATCGATCCAATTCCCCGGTTCATCGTAAGCGTATTATCCAGTAATTTTTGCAGGTCTTCCAGCGTTTTGGGGACCACCAACCCATCGTTGGATTGAATGTCCAGATACTTGCTACAGGAGCTATGCAATAACAGCATGCCAATGATACCCAGTAAGATTGACAGCCCTTTATTTATCATTTTCATATTGATTCGGTTGATCAAGTCTAATATTCCAGTTGTATACCCAGTGAAAACTGTTTTGAAGGACGCAGCCTATAAGCAAATTCAGGATCAATTTTTTCCTTATTGGCACACCATATCATCCCTAAATTGCTGGCATTAGTAAATAGCCGAAGATTCACTTCCTTGGCCATGACCTTATAAGATTTTTTCCAGCTGAGGTTGATATATTCCAGCCGTAGGTGATCTCCCTTTAATACATTGATGCTCGCCCTGGCGTAAAAAGCATCCGCATCGGTCGATACCGGATAATTCATGGCCGGTACATCCGTTATCTGTTCGTCACCGGGCTTTTGCCAGCGCTGCTCAAAATCCGGATAGGCTATCCCTGACTGAAACAGCGTATAGTAACTGGTTGTGGGCTTATTGAAATAATAACCGCCCTTATAGCTCAAGTTGACCGAAAGATCAAAATCACGAAACGAAAAGGTATTGATCAGGTTACCAAAATGGGTTGGCTTGGCAGGGCCGATATAGGTGATCGTCTCGTTGCCCATTGGGTTCATGGATGCTGATCTAAATATGGCGGTATAATCTGAGCTTGCCCGGCCATCCAACAATCCCTGTGGCATTCCCTGATTGTTGAGCCCCATCCATGTATATGCTGCAAGCGCATTGAGCGGAAGACCGACGACTGGATTTATCCGATTACCATCAGGCAGAAAATATACTAAACCTTCATTCAGATTACTATAATAGGCGGTCGTTTTATTCCTATTGATCCCCAGCAAAAGATTGCTGCTCCACCTGAGTGAGCCGACTGTATTTATCGAATTCAGCTTGATATCCCAGCCCTGGCCCTGCATTTCCGCAACGTTCTTTACGATCGTTCCACTATTTCCCCATGTCGTGTAATCGTATGCAGTCTGGCCGTAGAGGTCTTTACCATATTTTCGGTAATGGTCGACCGACCCCGATAAGCGGCCTTTTATGATTGAAAAATCAGCGCCAAAATTGAGCATGCCCACTTTCTCCCATCGCAGCGAGGGATCGTTCAGATTGGAAATACCCAGCATAGGAAATAAGGTATAGCGGTCTGTCCCACTCCCGGCAATCGGTTCGGGCGTCTTGCGGAGATCAACATTACCGCTATAGCCATAGGTAACCCTGAGCTTGAGTGCGTCTATCCAGTCCACCTTAAAAAACTCCTCACGGTCCATTTGCCAGGACGCACCCACAGACCATAGCGGCGACCATTTGTCGTTGGTGGTTGCTCCAAAGATATTGGCACCATCTTTTCTAAAACTTGCAGACAGGCCGTATTTATCACGGTACAGATCAGTCCAGTTGCTATAGAGGGAAACAAAACGATTTGTCGTTTTTGTAAACATGGGCGCACCCACAATGTTTAAATACAGATTGTCCGGTACCGTGGCAAATGCAGTCAGGTAATCCACAGGCACCGAAGTGAGCGGCACCTCATTATAGCCATACGCCGTATTTGAACTTCCCGACAATTGATTTTCCCGAATCTCTGCCCCAACTATACCTTGAAGACGATGCAGGCCAAAGGTTTTGTTAAAATCCAGCTGTGTCCTTACTGTGTACGATCTCCCCTGTTGCTGGTCCAGAGCACGGATAGCGCCCATGGGTACATTATAATTGCGCTGCCCACTTACCGGATCAACAGTCATAAATTGATTGATTTTTAAACGCGTAAAATAACTGTCTTTTTCATGCAGGTTTTCGCTATCGACACGCTGATCCTGCCACTGAAAGCCCAAGTTGGCACTTAAGAAGTCAAATAATTGGTAGCGTAAACCAGCCGTCGCAAATAATTCATTGAGATGACCTGTCTTGCGGTCATATTTATAATCCTGTAAGGGATAGTATCCCCAATCCAGATAGCCATCTGCATAATGCTGATCGAGATAAGATTTGCTGTACATGCTTTCAAAAGGTGTTTCATTTCCTGCAGCATCCCTAAAATAGAGATATGGCACAGCTTTCCCCACTGTATTAAAACTTGAATAGTCCGGTTTTCCAGATCGGTCAAGCTGTTGGGTAAAATTGACTGTAAGATCCAATTGCATCTTTTCTATAGGTCTGTAGCTATTGGAAAAGAGCAGGTTTATTTTTCGCATGCGTGCATCCAGATTTGTCCGGTCTGTCGTATAGCCTACGCCCAATCCATAAGCGTTTGAGTTGCTGCCGCCACCAATATGTAAGGAAAGCTGATTGGAAAAAGCGGCACCGTAAAAGCTATCTGCAAAATTGCGGCGACCGTCCTGAGCTGCAAGCCATTCAACCGTACGCGCCGAATCGGTTGCCGTAATCAGCCCCTGTTTTCTACTGTTAAGCAAATTGATGACGGGAGTCATCGCATAATAGGGCAGATAGTTGAGGAAAGTATCATAATATCCACCGTCAAACAACATGCGCTCTACTTCGATAAAATCTCGGGAAGAGGGTTGGTAGAGCTGATTCAGATCAGGCTTCTGCCGGATGATTGAAGTATTACTGAACGAGATCTTCGCCTGCCGAGCCAAGCCGATACCTCCTTTTTTGGAGGTCATGACAATTACCCCATTGCCCGCCCTTGCTCCCCAGATAGCACTAGCGGCAGCGTCTTTTAATATCGAAACAGATTCAATGTTATTTGGGTCTATATTTCCAATTTCACCCTCGTAGATAAAACCATCCAGCACCACCAGCGGGTCAAGGTTACCATTTATTGTACTCAGCCCGCGCACTGAAAAATTCAGTTTCTGCAGGTCGGGATTATTGATCGGCTGGTTATCAAAGCGGATACCGGCCGTCACATTATTCAGACGCTGCAGCACATTTAACCCCGTCTGCTGCCCCAGCAACCCGCTGGAAACAACCTCGACTGCCCCTGTTATATCACGCGCCTTTACGGTCTGATAACCTGTACTGACCAGCGCCTCATCAAGTTGGTTTACCTGTCTCTCCAGAAACAGAGGCGTTTCACGATCAAAGAAACTTACCGCCACCTTTCTCTCTATAAATCCCACACTGGAGAACACCAGTGTATCTTTCAGACTCTGCACCTTTATTTTAAATTTTCCATCCGGGGTACTACGACCGAGCGTACCCTTTCCCATCAGCCGGACCGTTACTCCCCCGAGCGGCTGTTTGTTTTCACCCGAATATACCTGGCCTGATATCATCAAATTATCTTGCTGGGCATGTGCAATAAAATTACAACACAGTATAAGAGTTATTAAATAATATATTTTCATAACAATAAGTCTTTCGAATTAATAAATACGGCTGATGTAGGGATATTCCTTTTCCTGCTGCTGCTTGGTCAACACAATACCCTTACTGGCCAAAAAAATCAGCTTCTCTTCCACAGGCATCCTTTCAAAACCCACTGGAAAAGTGAGGTCGATCTGCATGTCTTCATTCCTGTTATAGGAAACTGGCAGGTCAACATACTGATGCAGTAGGCTCAGCAAGGTTATCAACGGAAAGTTTCCAAAGGAAATTGGCCCTTCCTCGGTTTTTTCATTGACCAAATGCATACCGCCTTTGGATTTCAGATCCGAAATATTGTCCAAAATTTTGATTTTGTAATAGGATACCAGGCCTGTTTTCCTCTCTATAGTGAGGTGAAAGTAGTCTTTAAAAGCTTGCTGAAAATAGTGCTCAGCCCTGCCTGGCGAGATTGTATCCGCTACAAAGAGCTGATAGCTGTATTTGTACTGGCGGAGCGAACCGCCCAGTATCATTTGTTGGATCTTATCCTTTAACCCCTCTTCAAACACATAGTCGGTACTTTCAAAACCTTTCAATTCATTTTTAAAAGCAATTCTTAGCATAAAATTGAAGGCCGCATTAACCATTTGATAGTTGGACTTGCCATTCTTACAGGCGACATTTGGATAAGTTGGTAGATAATCGGGTAAATAGCCAGTTATAGCGGACAGATATTTAACACCTGTCGTATCAAAGATCGGCGGTGTTTCCATTGCAGCATCTTTATTGCGAAATGTGCCCCTCAGCTGTAAATCTGCTTTTTTATTTTGGAGAATAGCTTCGATATTTTTTATGCTGACTTCATCCGGCAATGTATTGCCCAGAAATGTACCATCCGGATTGATCCAGGTAATATTCGGTATGGTATTATGCGGAAAAAGGTTTGTTAGTATTGTATCATCCAATAAGGCTGGCAGTTTGATTTCAAAATTGTACTTTTCCTTGTATCGATCCAATACAAGCTTAATCCTGCGGGGAGTATCCTTGTTTCTTTTGCTATTTACCAATACTACTGTTAGTTCCTGTGGATATCGCTTTTGGATTTCCTCCATGTGTGGAATATTTTCGATACAGCTCGGACAGGTGGTGGCCCAAAAATCCAGTAAGATCAGCTTACCTTTAAGCTCTGAGAGCTTTATTGTTTTCTTCTTCCCATTGAAATAATTCAATTCGAGCGACTTGTTCCATACAACCTCAGGCATCTTATCACCCGGCTTTAAACCAACAAGATGGGAGAGCCCATCGACCCCGCTGTCCTTGCGGGGCGTCTGAGCCGATAAACTAAACATTATGAAACAAAATACCGGTAATAAAAATACCTGCCGGGCATATACTGGTTTATGTCTTAATATGGCCGGCGTAATAGATAGATATAGGGATATACAGTGTATTATATAAATACACAGCCGCTCCATGTAGCTGTAAAATAGCTTCATTTGTAAATAGGTTTATAACGTTTATAATTTGTTTATAAAAAACCTAGACACAGGGGCGCCTCCTTAGTGTAGGAAAGTGGAAGCCGTTAGACGGCTAATTGCTTACTCAGGGGCGGAAATTATGTTTCGTAGAAATTGCTTTTTTAGGTTCATACTCGTTTTATATTAACGAGTCTTGACAGTTAGCTGGCCAATTGATACATGTGGGCCTGCAAACCGTGGCTACATTAAAGTTTCTCACGCCTTACGTAACACGGATTTACAGCAGGCCCACATCTACCATATGCATACAAATATACACATAGCAATGAAGATGTGGGGTTTTACACTGCTGCCCTGCGTTACGGCGTGAGAAATGTAGCCGCAAGACTCTAAGTTAAAACTCAAAAACAAAACTTAAAAATCCTTATATAGGATTTGCAAAAACAAATATAAAAATATAAAAATCAAAAACAAAATTATTTATTCTTATTTCAGGATTATATAGATTTATTATGAGATTAAATCATTAGAATACAGTTGTTTTCCTTCATATTCAAAAAAATCAATTATTATGAATGAAAAACACGATAAGAAAACGGATATAAATTTAAAAAAACTTGAAGATGCTTTAAAAAATATCAAGGCTAGGTTCCAATCAAACGAAATTAAACATATGAAAGAAATCGCAACTCCAAGTTTTTATGTCAATGGTCTCTACAAAGCTATGTCAATGGGGTACAATACATTTATCACTAGGTTTGAACATCCCGAGGAACTCACGTTAAAAGATATTTTGAAGCTTGCTGATATTTCTAATACAGATGCAGATTTGATTTTCAAAATTGCGATAGAAAATGCAAAAAAAGAGCATGAAAAATATGATATATCTCATCTGACCGAAAAATAGAATGTCTATGATGACAAAACCAAGAATTATTGACTAAGCCTTTTAGATAGGATATCGCTAACTTGCATTCAGATATTAATGGAAATACAGTTTGGGTTATTTAATATCGATATATCACAAGAACGATTTTTTATGGTATGCTACAATAGCGTATCAATTACCGATATATGTTACAGCTAAAATAGCTGTCACTAAAGCCCTGTCTATTTCGGAGATGCTGGGTTCTTCGTCAATTTTGGTGAATTATGCTGATTTTGCAAGTATCATTTTCCTCAATAGCTGAAATCCTGCCCTTCCGTACATTTTTCTTTTTATATTTTTTATTCGATTCACTTGTCCCTCAACCTGGCCGTTACTTACTGTTCTTACTACTGCATTATTCACTGCTTCATAGTCCCTTAAAAGGTTTTTAGCGAAATTTTTAAGCCCGCACTCTGATGTTGATGCCTCCTGAATCCATTTTTGTAACATTCCTTCTTTCTTGATAAGAAACAATTGTTTAAAGTCCTTTATCAACTGCTCCAGTTGTTTTATTTGAGGAAGCTTTTCAAATAATAATTCTAAAAATTCTTTATCATCTTCCTTAAGGTGTTTTGACTCCCTATAGAGCATTAAGGATAATTTGGTTGGCGACCAAGTTTTTGCTACCACCACCTGCGCCTTATATTTCATTCTACTAAGCCCCGGCATATTATAAACTTCATTCATCTTGTGGCAAAACTGGGTATACTTACCATTGAATCCCATCTGAACAATAGTGTTATGTAGTTCTCTATATGTTTTTCCGTGGTTCTCTTCGCTCAAAAGATAATTAATGAAGGATTCCAGGTTGGTGGAGTTTCTGGACTGTCTTTTCTCAAGTTTTTCCACGGATACATACCTTGCGACTGTTTTTCGATCCAGGTTTGTAATTCTGGCAATTTGTCTCAGCGTAATACCATTGGCATATAGCTCTTTAACCTTGTCGAATAGATATTGTTTATGTGCACCAATGTTTGCTGTAGAAATCGTTGCTAGAACTTCTAAATTTGCTTCAACAGGCCCGATAACTTCCGTTAATGGAGGTTCTTTTCTTTTGGGATCATTATAAAGCTTAAATATTTCCTTCAATTCTTTTGCTTTTGATTGTAAGACTTTTTTAGCTGCTTCCCCTAAGTTCATAATTAGGTGAAAGCGGTCGGCTACCTGAATGGCATCAGGGGCCCCTGTTTTTATACCCAAAGCATATGGGCCATAGCGATCTCTGGATACTACTTTTATTTCTGGATGATTCTTCAGCCACTCTGCCAGCGTATCCGATTCACGATCCGGAAGTAAATCTATCACTTCTTTCCGTTCTAAATCCACAATAACGGTTCCGTAGGTACTTCCTTTTTTGAATGCCCAATCATCTACGCCAATTACCTCAGATGTCAAAGCCTTAGGTTGTATATCTACTCCTTGAATCACTCTTAACATAGTGGAGGAGCTAACCGGCAGTCCAACATAGCGACTAATTGCTGAACCTCTATTTCCTCCCAATTCAAGCCCCATTTTAAAAAGAAGTTCATTTGAACGAATCATTCTTCTATAATATGGCCTGATTTCACAATCGAAGCGTTCAGTAAAAACCTTTCGATGACAGACTGAATTATCACAAAAATACTTCCTAGCCCTGAGCTTGATTTTTACTAAATATCCGGAAACAGGAAGGTCTAAAAGAGTTCGGAAATATCTACTATGAACCCTATCACTCGTAATGCCACAAATAGGGCATGTTGAGTGTTTTTGATAAGCGTACGTACTAATATAAAGCTCTCCTAGAGAGGTGTACGTTGTTTCAGCTTTTAACTGTAAATTGGGAGGAAGTACAAATTCTGGAATCATAACTAAAAGTATAATATTAAATTACACATAATAATTTATATATTTGTTGTTTAGAAAAAATAAATTACAGTGGGAAAATCAGTCTTACAAATTCAGCGATCAGACGCAACAGAGATAAAGAAATTATTAAATACAAATGATGCTTATACCGTTGGTATAAGGCTATACATGGTATATCTTGTTGCATTAGGCTATTCGAGCAGACGGTTGTCTGAACTACATAATATCAGCTTCAAGCAGATAACAAATTGGGTTCATAGATTTGAAAAAGAAGGTATTGAAGGATTAAAAGATAAGAAAGGGCGCGGTAGACGGAGCAATTTATCAAACGAACAACTCGAAAGAATCAAAAACTTGGTCATAAACGAAAAACCCTCGGATCATGGATATCAATCAGTAAAGTGGACAGGCCCTCTTTTGGCTCAATGGATTGATAAAGAATATGGCTTAGCATATCAAAAGGCACAAGTCTATAACTTGCTCGAAAAGGTTGGAATTGTGTTTGAAAAGAAAAAAGGTTTAGTTTATAAAGTGTAATTATTTAACGTACTTTCACCAAAATTGACGAAGAACCAGATGCTGGGGCAGGGATTTCGGAGTCATTGGGCCAATTATTTCGCTAGTCATTGGGGCACTTTCCGATTACAATAATATACAATTTGATTAAGATTCCAATTTCTTTTTTCTACGATAGGATTCACCTGTCAATTCTACTCTATGTGAGGAGAATGTTACCCTGTCAAGTATAGCATCAGCAATCGTACTTTCACCGATTAGTCCATGCCATTTTTCTACGGGGATCTGAGTATTTGGATCTATTGGATAGAATAAATCTTTTTCTTTCAATTGAACAGGGGGAAAATGTAAGGCTTTTATTGGAAACAGATATAGAATTAGCATCACTTATTTGTGATAAATTAGCGAATTTTATAACAAAAAATCAATCTTTAGAATATCATTCTGAAAATTCGGACTTTATACTTAAGAAATATCAAAATAATTCTATATTGGTGGATGGTTTTAAACTTAACAATAAGTCTCCTTATTCTGATAAAGAGCTTTTTTATATTCGAAATATATTGTCAAAGCTACTTCTTACAACAAGATATTTTGATGAAAATTTTTTGATAAAAATTCATTGTTCAATACTTTTTATCGTATATAAGGATATCTTTATCAAAGATGAAATAAGTAAAATTAAACATCTAATTTTTAGTAATTTCACCACACATGTGTCCTAAATAAATTTTAGGATTGGATTTCTGTGGTACAGGCATAGCTTTTTTCATCATTTCGATATTGACCCCTATTTTTCAATCTGCGAAGATCTTTAGCTGTCCCTTTTTTCCTTTTATAGGCGGCCTGAAAAAGGGATCATCTATCCATTGCCAGATGTTTATTTTCACGAAGATATTCATTCTGATGAATGCGACCAGATTGGACAGGTTCCAGTCATATTTGGCCTTTTTTTGCAAGTATTTTAACAGTAATATGCCAATGAGTGAAGTCCAGATCTGGATTATCACTGCATTTTCAGAAGTCC